>CAYTVP010000088.1:0-4180 GCA_964441675.1 uncultured Solibacteraceae bacterium
CGCCGGCGGGGCCTGAGGCGGGGGCTGCTGCGCCACAAGAAGCGATCCGGCTGCGACTAAGGCAAGGAGATCTTTCATTTTTCTCTACTTGTTTGAAACCGCATCAAGCGCTGCTCTTTCGGTGGAATCCAGCTCCGACTTTTTCTTCACCCATTTGTTCGTGCCAAAGGGGGTACGCCGGGAGAACTCGACGCTGTCGCCCAGATCGCGCGCCTCCAACCCGGCAGCGGAACCGGCCGCCGAAGCCCCGATCGCCTGTTCTTCCGGAATTTTATTGATCGCAAACGGTGTCCGGCGGTAGATCCACGCCTTGCCGTCTTTGTCGACGTGCCGCCATTCGAGATCGCTGATCTTTACGGCGTCCTTCGGTACCGGCGAAGTCTCGGTGGGATGCGGCTGGCTCGCCTTGGATTGCTGGGCCGTCTGGGATGGCTTCGTCTTGACGCTCGTCTTTGTACTGTTCGCGTCCGCCGCGGCCTTACTCTTTGCCGGTTTCTGGGCCGGTTTCTGGGCCGGTTTCGTTTCGGCCGAAACAACCGCCGAGACAACAAACAAGAAAATAAGAAAACGTTTCATTGAATCTTCTCCCAAATGCAGGACGTGGAAAATGGGGTGCGCCGCAGGACTTTTCGATACCCATCGAGCTCGGTACCTTCAGGCGACGTGTCGCCATCGACGCAATACTTGCTCGTCGGACCGATGTCCGCGCCGAGCTTTGGCTCCGCCGGCCGCCCAGCCACTTTAGGCTCTGCGGGCGCGCTGGGTGCTCCCACGGGAGCTTGCGAAGCAGCGGGCGCTGCTGGTTGCTGGGCGATGTCCTTCGGATCGGGCCGAAGTTGATCCGGCCGGCGCTTCACCTGTTTGCCGTCCCATTCGAATGTCAGTTCCTCGGGGGTGGCCGCGACCAGTTTGAAATCGCCGATCGATTCGCCGAGGCGGTAGCCTCGTTGCCCTTCGCCCTTTCGCGCCAGAAACGCCACGGGCCCGCTGCCGATGTCCATGACACCGTACAGATTGGGAAGAGGCGGCATAGGCTTCTCCTGCGGCGCCTCAACAACTACCGTGGGATTACGGTCCTTCGAAAACAGCAGCTTTTCGGCAACCTCAAAATAGCTGGCAGCGCGAAGCGGCGGATCCTCAGCGGCCCTTTGTTCAATAGCTTCAATCGCAAGGCCGCGCGAGGCGCGCGCCAGAACTTCGGCATTCCGTTGCTCGGCCGCGCGGTATCGCTCATAGAGAGTCCAGCAGCACGCGCCCGTTGCCATCAGCAAGGCCAGATTCAGCCATACAAGACGCCGCTTCACAATTGCGTCCCCGCTTTCGGGATCAATGACGCATGGGTCAGTCCGCTGACCACCATCTGGACGCCGATTGCCTTCTGCTTATTGTCTGTGGCGCTAATGCGCAGCTCTTCGAGCGCCAGCATCTCCGGCTGCGCGGACAGATCGGCGATGAGGTTGATCAGTTGCTCGATCTGGCATTCGAGCGAGACGGAAAGCGTCACCTGCGCATACCCTTCGCCAAAGGGCCGGATCTGGCCGAACTGCGTTTGGCGGGCATCCACCGCCGGACTTTGGGCTCGCGCGGCGCGGCGGAAGATCTGCAGCAGTTGCGCCTGCACCTGCGCCTGCGATTCCCCTCCGATCAATCCCTTTTCCATCTGCGCCAGCTCTTCGCGCGTCTTCGTCAGCGCTTCCTGGCGGACAGGCGCCTGTGCCGCTTCCGCGCGTATGCGATCCAGCCTGGATGCGGCCGCCCTCACCGTCTCCGCCTCGGCACCGCCCACTGTTTCGACCGCCGGCTCCGGCCAGAAATTGACCGCAAGAGCTATGGCGCCCGCCACAGCAAGAAAAATCAACGCCCGGCGATCCCGTTCGCTGAGATTCATTTCTTTTGCTCCGGTGGCGGAGGTTTCGGCGCATCCGGTTTCGCGGGAGCCGGTTCCTCGCGCAGAGCACGGACGTTGAACGCGTCCATCGGGCTGGTTTTCGACCGGCTCAGCGGCGACAGGAACTCGGAATTGCGGAACAAGGGGGAGGCATCGAGAATCCGCGGCAGCTCCGCCGCATTCGACGCTTCACCGCTGATGGCGATTGCTGAGCGGGTCAGATCGAGACGGCTGGACCAGGCGGGCGGCGCAATCAGCCGGGTAGCCTCGATCAATGCGTCCAGGTCTTTCCGATTGCGCTGGCGGAACTCCTTCAATTGAGCGATCCGCTGCTCGACGGCGACCCGCTCCCGCTCCGCTTCGGAGGCACGTCTTGCGGCATCGGAATAGCGGGCCGATTGCTGATTTAACCCGTCCATCAGCCGCTTGTCTTCAAAGCGCTCCAGATTGGCAAAGGCCACGCCGGCTGCCGCCAACAGGCAGGCGAGGACGGCGGTGGGCACGAACATCCAGCGGGACCGGGCGGAACGCTGCGCGTCCGGAAGAAGATTCAGGTCGACAGCAAGCCACGGACACGCCGACATCAGAGCCGCCGCGCCCGAGATCGACTCCCCGGGCAGCCGTTCGTTCAGATCTTCGTTCGGAGCTTCCTCCGGCAGCCGCATTTGCGCGCGCGCAAACGGAATGGCACGCTCCAGAGGCATCTCCATCGCTGCCCAGAACACGGGCGCGGAACGGGATTCGCCATACAGGCGGACATCCGTTTCGGTGGAACGCACGGCGAGAAATTGCTCCGGACGTTTCGGGTGAAACAGCATCGCCGAGCGAATGGCCGCCGGGGCCGACGTAAATCCCGCGAGAGCAAGCCCGGCCTCGGCAAAGAGGACGGAATATCCGTCCACTGTTTCCTCGCGGGCGATGCCCACCAGCACGGCGCCCTTATCATCGAGCGGCGCCCAGCCATTTGCGGCCGCGCCTTCGCCGAAAGGTTGGATGCCGTCGAGCTGCAGCTCCACCGCCGAACCCAATTCGCGCTTCGACACACCGGCGAGCGAGATCGTCCGCGAGAGACTCTCGCCGGGGGGAAGAACCACCATCAGCGGCTTGTCCGGGGCTCCGGACCGCTTGAGAAACGCTGCAATCTCGCTGCCCCATTCCGCCGCCGGACGCTCGCGAAAGCCGGCAAAGCTTTCCGCCGCCACCACCTTAAGCGATCCCGGGCGAACACGCAGAACGGTGACATGGAGAACGTCTCCATCGATCTCAAGGCCGGCCCCGGTGCCGATCGAAAGCCATTTGCGAATCGCCGGCGCGTCGATCACCGCGCCTCTCCCGGCCACGGCGTATCCGTGGAGGCCACTTCATACCATTGGTGAACCGAGGTCAGTACGGGCTGGGGCGCGGGACGCACTTCGGCCACCAGCAGCGCCGCCACCGTACGGCGATAGTCGGAGAGCTGTCCGTTGGGCAGCCGGGGCCGCGCGGTGGCCTTCACCAGATACGCGCTATCGATGCCGGCGCGAAGCCGCAACCCGCTGGGAAGCGCGCCGGGCGTCATCGACTGCAAAATGCGGTCGGTGATGGTGGTGGCATTCCGCATCGCGACAAGCTGGTTTACCAGCTCTGGAGGAGTGCCCGCTGCCAGAAGAAGGGCGGGATGAGCCGAGTTCACGTCCAGATGGGCATTCGAGCCATGAATCGAAAGAACATCGCGAAGGCCGGGACGCACCACAACGTCTCCACCTGGCAGGCGGTCGCGATAGCCGAAATAAAGATCTGGCGTCACTCCGGGGACCAATAGAAGCTCCTCAGTCTGTTCAAATGACGCATGCCGTACCCAAAAAGTCGAAGCAGGCGCAACTCCCGCGGGAAGTTTGGTCCGCCAGTTGACAATTGCCCCGATCAACACTCCGGCGCGGCCCGGCGGGAGTCCGACGGCACGGAGGGCCATGGCCAACTGCTCAGGAGGTGAGGTATTGAGACTGAGCTTGCCGCTTTCGGGCAGGATTTCCAGCATGACGTCGCCGCCGGGAAATCTCCAGTAGACGCGCTGCTGCCCCGGCACGTAGGGCGGCGGAGGCTGGCCCGGTGGAGAGTATGCCGGATTGCGCAGGAACAGCATTAGCCGCTCGATCGCGCCGCGAGCCAGAAAATTCGCCCGCGATCCGTCCAGCAGATTACTGGTGCGCTCCGTTTCCTCGCGGACAGTGCGAGCCACCGTGAAGCCTATGACGGCCAGCGCCGCCGTCAGCCAAAGAACGGTAATCAGCGCGGCGCCCCGGCGGTTCCCCC
>CAYTVP010000088.1:4190-13660 GCA_964441675.1 uncultured Solibacteraceae bacterium
TTCTTTATTTTTATACAGGTGCAGGAAGTGGGCCCGGCGGTTCCCCCGGCGCCTAGAATGTCGTAGGAGCGACATAGATAGGGGCTGTGACGGCGCGTCCGTCACCCATCACGATGCGAATTGCCTTGGGAAGCTCAAACCCGCTCCAGTGGTTCATCCAAACGCCACGCTCCGGAACGGGTTTCTCAAGATAGAAAAATCGGCAGGACGGCAACCGGTCCGCCACAACAAAGGTCGCCGGCCCGATCGATACCGGATGAAACGCCAATGACTGGCCGCCGGCCGGATTGGGAAACATGCCGGCAATGCGAGTGCCGGCCGCCACCGGTCCGGGATACGGCATTTCGTTCATGACCAGGCGAACACCTTGCTCCAGCGCCGGGATTACCGTTAGCTCCACCAGCCGCGGCGCGGTTCTTGCTCCGTCCTGCAGCGAGTAGTGAGACACGAAACGCATCGTCGCCGGATCGCCCTGAAAAAAGAATGCCGCCTGCGGCGTCGAGTTACCTGGTTGGACAAACTGTGCCGTGGCCCTGGTAATGGAGGCCAGCATCAGCTCAAGCGAACGCTGCGCGCCAATCTTGCGGCGTGAGGAGATTGTGTGCTCGCGAACGCGTTCGAGCGATCCAATACCGGTTCGCAGAGAAAAAAGCACGGCTGCGCTCAACAGGCTGAACAATGTCATCGCAACAAGAAGCTCGATCAGTGTTACGCCTCGCAGGCGGCGTCGACGGCGTGCGCGAACATTCATGGCGCCAGCCCTCCCGCCAGAATGTCGTCGCGAAGCAGAACGCCCCTGCGATAGCCTTCGAGGCGGATCGATTTCTGCTGGCTGCCCGATTGCCAGAACGCTTCGAGCTCCACACGATCGAGCACAGGCGCGCCGGCGCCCTTTCCCGAGTAGAGATCGTAAGGCGTCATTCGCGCCCGCCAGGAGCGGCCGTTGCCGAAGCTGCCGGATAACTCGCGGTACCTGGGGAGCGCGGGCTCTGCCAGCAACTCTTCCATCTTCTGCCGCGCGGCCATCGTTATGGCGTCGTACTCCGATACCCGTGCGGCATTCCGGACCGAGTTCGATAGCCCGCCGAGCAGGGCCGCTACAGCGATTCCGAGAATGGTGGTGGCCACCAACAGTTCGAGGAGCGTAAAGCCGCTCTGCCCGGAACGCGCCCGGATCAATTCACCTCCGCGGCGCCAGTGATCGGATCGATCCGGACGGTACGCCGGAATCCGCGCTGGCTGGTGACTTCGATGGTCGTACCCGGCACAGTTGCCGCGGGATCGATGAATACCGACCGCGGCTCGCCGGAAATCGAGATTGCCGTATCCAGGTTGATGCGGCGGGAAAATCCTGGCGCCGTCGCCTCCACGGACTTCGGCTGTATCCGGATCTCGACAGCGCGCTGACGCCGCTCGGCGAAGTTGACCGAAGCCGCAAAAAGGCTCGCCACATCGTCGCAGGTGGTCGAAAGCCGCAGAGAATCGAGGCCGGCCGACACAGACGGATAAGCGATGGACGCAACGATGCCGAGGATGGTCATCACCACCAGCATTTCGATCAACGTCACACCACGTGAGTTCACACCACGCGAGTTCACACCACGGCATCCGCGGCGCAGGCGTCCGCGCTCGGATCCGGGATTCATTTCCAGCTGACTACGTCGGCGTTGATTTCCTCGCCGCCGGGCTGCCCATCGGCCCCCAGCGACGTAATATCCGGCTCGTCGCCGTGCTCGCCAGGGAACTTATAAAGAAACGCGCGTCCCCAGGGGTCCGGCGGAACGTCTTTGGGAAGGTAGGGCCCTTTCCAGGACTCCACGCCCTCGGGTTTCGATCGCAGCGCCTGCAAGCCCTGCTCGGTAGTCGGGAACAATCCGACATCGAGTTTGTACTGCGCCAGCGCGCCCTGAAAATTCTGGATCTGCACTTTTGCGGCAGTGACCCGCGCCTGATCGGCGCGTCCGAGAATCTTTGGGGCCACCAGGGCCGCGAACAACGCGATGATCGTCACCACCACCAACATCTCGATCAGCGTCACACCGGCTCGCCGGCTAAGCGTTCTTCTTCGTTTGTTCATATCGCAACCTCGTTGATGCTTGTAATCGCCAGCAGCATACTGAGAATCAGAGCTCCGACAATAATGCCCATGGTCAGAATCAGCAGCGGCTCGAACAAGCTGGTAAATCGTTTGACGGCATCGCGGGTATCGGTGTCGTAGATATCGGCCATCCGCGTGAACATTTCATCCAGCCGCCCGGTTTCTTCGCCGACCATTAACAGATGGCCGGCCAAAGGAGGAAACTCCCGCGCCCTGGCCAGCGGACCCGCCAGCCCTTCGCCGCGCTTGACGCCCTGCGCTACCGAGTCGAGAGAGCGCGACAGCTTGACATTCGAAAGCACGCGAGAAGAAATCGACAAGCTTTGCACTAGCGGAACGCCATTTGAGATCAAAGTGGCCATCGCCCGCGCAAAGCGCGCTGTTTCGGCCTTGCGCACCGCATCGCCGAACAGCGGAATCTTTAGCTGCAAGCCGTGCCACCACGTGCGGCCCTTGTCGTTCTGGATGTAGGAGTAAAAGCCGAAAGCTGCCAGAGCGAGAATGACGATCACGATCAACCCATACTCGCGGGTGACACTCGACGCCGTCAGCATGATTTTCGTCGGCAGGGGTATCTGCATGCGCCCATCCTCGAACATCGTGGCGAACTGAGGAACCACGTAATAAAGCAGCACGGCGATCGACCCGAGACCCACAGCAGCCAGCAGCACCGGGTACACCATCGCCGAGATGATGTAGCCGCGCAGGTCGTCCCGAGTCCGCGCATACTCGGCCATGCGCTCGAAGACAACGGCCAGCGACCCGCCGGCCTCGCCCGCGCGGACCATGTTGACGTAGAGCTCGCCAAAGATCTTCGGGTGCGTGGCAAGCGCATCGGCGAGCGAACGCCCGCCTTTCAGTACGCGCAACACATCGACGAGAATCGCCCGGAACTCGGGGCGCTCGGTGAGATCGATGACAATACTGAGCGACCGGTCAAGCGGTACGCCCGAACCGAGCAGCGTCGACATCTCCTGGGTGAAGAATCGAAGGTCCCGTGGATGCACGCCACTGAATGTCGGGAACACGAAACTCTTCGTGGCTCCGGCACCAACCCGGATGGGGGTTAAGCCCTGACGGCGAAGCTCTGCCGCGGCGGCCTTGGCACTTTCCGCCGGAATCGCGCCCACGCGAACGCGCCCGTCAGGAGCCACCGCTTTGAACTCGAACGTCGTCATCAGAATTCCTGCGTTACCCGAACCACTTCCTCTACTGTCGTGACTCCCGCGGCTACCTTCTGCCAACCATCCTCGCGCAGAGTGCGCATGCCGGTCCGGCGCGCCGCTTCGGCAAGGAGACTGGAGTCCGCGTTTTGCATGATCAACCGGCGAATCTCCTCGCCAAGCTCCATCAGCTCGAAAATGCCGACGCGGCCCCGATAGCCGGTGCCGAAACATTCCTCGCATCCAGCGCGGCGGTAGGACGGGATCATCTCGCCCCACGGGTTGGCAACTTCGCCTTCCAGGTGCCGGCATTTCGGACAGAGCACTCGCACCAGCCGCTGTGCGAGCACACCCACCACGGACGAGACGATCAGGTAATTCTCCACTCCCATGTCGGTGAGGCGCGTCACGGCGCTCGGAGCATCGTTTGTATGCAGCGTCGAATAGACGAAGTGCCCGGTCAGCGCCGCGCGAATGGCGACATCCGCGGTTTCGCGGTCGCGAATTTCGCCCACCATGATGACATCGGGATCCTGCCGCACGATGTGCCTGAGCCCCATGGCAAAGGTGAGGCCGATCTGCGTGTTGACGTGGATCTGGTTGATTCCATCCATTTGGTACTCGACCGGATCTTCGATGGTGATGATCTTCTTGTCCGTTTGATTGACGCGCTTGAGAGCCGAATAAAGCGTTGTCGATTTTCCGGAGCCAGTAGGGCCGGTCACGAGAAAGATTCCGTAGGGCAGCGAGGTAAAGTGCTCCATCCGCGAAAACATGCGGTCGTCGAAACCGAGGACTCTGAGATCGTAGAAGTCGCCGGCGGAACGGTCGAGCAGCCGCATGACCACGCTTTCGCCGTATAGAGTCGGAAGCGTGGAGACACGAAGATCCACCTCGCGGCCGAGCGATTTTACCTTGATGCGTCCATCCTGCGGCAGTCTTCGTTCGGCGATATTGAGCTTCGCCATCAGCTTCACGCGGGAGATCACGGCAGCCTTCATTTCGCGCGGCGGGGCGTCCTGCTCCTGGAGCACGCCGTCGATGCGGTAACGGATGCGGAACTCCTTCTCGAAGGGTTCGATGTGAATGTCGGAGGCGCGCTTTTCGACCGCTCCCGCGATCATGGCGTTGACGGTGCGGATCACGGGCGCCTCGCTTGCGAGGTCGCGCAGGTGCTCCAAATCTTCCGCCATCTCTGCGCCGCCATCGAACCGGCCCGTGTCGGCTTCCTCCCGCTCGTAAGCCCGGCGGGTGGCTTCCACCACTTCGTTTTCGGCCGCCAGCACGGCTTCGACTTTCACTCCCGTTGCAGCGCGGATGGCCGTCAGCGTTTCGAAGTCGAGCGGGTCCGCCATGGCCAGCTTCAACACGGCGCCATCGTAGGCATAGGGAAACACTTTTGCCTGCTCGAGAAAGCGTGGAGAGAGACGGTCGATTTCCGGTGACGAAGCCGGGGGACCGTCAAGAACGACGAGAGGTATCGAGAGTTGCTCGGCTAGAGTGGTCAGCACATCGCGAGGCGCGATGTGTCCGAGGTCCACCAGAATTTTCCCCAGCTTGTCGGGACGTTCGCGCTGTAGCTCCAGCGCGCGCTCCAGGTCGTCAGCCTGGATCATCCCCTTTTGGATCAGCAGCTCGCCGAGGCGCACCTAGAATTCCCGCATTTGGATCGCTGCTTTATTCTTACCGTCCAGCTCTTTCTTCAAGGCGTGCATGACGATCTGGGTGGGAATGCCGGTATTATCTTCCGTCGATTTCCGGGTAATCGTCACGCCGAACACCAGATGCTCGTGCGAGGGGAGTCCCGGAAGCATAGACGCCGATTGAAGCATTGCATCCTGCATTGCCGCCCGCAGCACCGGCAGCCGGCTCAGGCGTTTCTGACGTAAGCGTTCCATCTCGGCCTTGTCCAGCTTTGGCGCGAACGGCGAAGCTGCCGTCATCACCAGCGCCATTTCCGCCGTGAAAACGGCGCCGGTACCCTGCAGATAGATACCGCGCGCATTGCCGAGAAGAAGAAACGGCTCATCGAACATGGTCTGCACCCGCCGGTCGATCATCTTCTCTACCCTTACCAGCGAGCTGCGCTCCGGGGCGGCAAACAACGTTAAACAAACCAGCGCGATGACTGGCTTCACGATCACTGGCTTCACAACCGCCGAAATCCGCATCAGTTGCCTCCCGGCTCACCGGAGAAACCCGTCGACGCCAGGTAGAGAACATTCATCCGTTTCTGCATCTGGTCGAAGCTCTCCTCCACAGCGATCCGGAGCGCCTGGCGGTCGAGATCCATCTTTCGCCGCTCGGCAGCCAGCTTGGTGTCGTATTCGAGCGTTGCTTTCTTCAGCGCAGCGTCCAGCCGCTTTTCGAATTGCTTTTCGATGGCGGCAGTGTCCACTTTCGCTGCCGCGGGGATCGCAGGCGGCGCCGTCCCCATAGAGACCGCCATCGGGCGCGCCAGATACCCATGGGCAACGATCGCGGCGGCCAGAACACTGGCCGAAGCAAAGCCCCAGGCCGGAAAGCGCTGCCACCACTTCGGCTCAAACACACGGTCGGAAACAAAACTGATTTTCCGCGGGATTTCCTCGTCCGCGACCGATCGCAACGCGGTCAGCGTGTATGCCAGCCGTTCGCGATCTTCGGTTGATGAATCCCGCCAAAGTTCTTTTAGTTCTTCATCCATCTCCACACCGCCTATTCCTTCACCGGTGCCAGAACATCCTTCAAAAGCTCTAGCGCCGTATACAGCCGCGATTTCACAGTCGAAACGGGACAATCCAATATCTGTGCCATCTCTTCAAACTTGAAACCCTGATAAACCTTCAACACCACGGCTTCGCGCTGCTCCGGCGTCAACCGCTCCATCCCGCGCGACACAGCCAGCGAGACTTCAACCGGAAGCATCCGGCCGGCTGAGGCATTGGCCGGCGGATACTCCACAAACGGCTCCGGGGGGCGTTTCCGCCGCAGCAGCGAGTACGCTTCGTTGTGGGCAATGCGGAACAGCCAAGGAGAGAACCGTCCCGCATCTTCCAGCTTTCCCAGTGCCTGCCATGCTTTCAGAAAGACTTCCTGGGTGACATCCAAAGCATCCTCGCGGTCGCCAACCAGCTTCACCAGGTAATTGAAGACGCGCTTCTCCCAACGGGAAATCAAGGCATTGTAAGCCTCGACGTTCCCGCGCCTTGCTTTGACGATAAGATCGCTGTCTTCCACCTCGCGGAAGATCAAGTATTGGCTCCGTTAGAAAAGACGGCGGCGCTCGGAAAAAAGTCGATCACCGGCCCAGATGTTTGTCCGCGAAGTTCAGCCACTGTTCCCAGTCGTAATCGGTGACGTCATGCTTGCCGGCGCGGATATGGTAGCCGAGCGTTCCCATCACAGGCTGGTGTATGCCAGGCATCACCTTCACGGGCAACCCCTCTTTTCCCAATAACTTATAGACCGGATCGGCATGAACGGCCGAAAGAAATTCTCCTTTCGGATCGGCCCATTTGTCCTCCTCCGCGCTCGAAATGTACATCGGCCGCGGAGCGATCAGCGCCACCAGCATGTGCTGATCGAAGGGCAGGGCGGATTCATTCCCGCTGTACTTCCGGAAGTTTGCCGTAAACCAATGCGGAAAATTCCTGTTCAGATCCGCAACCGTTTCTCCATAGATCCGCTTCGACAGCGCCACCCCTCCCGCGCCCGAGTCATTGGAAATCACGATGGCGAATCGCTCGTCGGCCGCTCCGGCCCAAACCGTCGCTTTTCCCAGCCGCGAATGGCCATGAATGATTGTTTTCTTAGCATCCGCAGCTTTATCCGTTTCGAGGTAATCCTGAATCCGGCTCATGCCCCAGGCCCAGGCCGCCACGGAACCCCATTCGTCCGCTGCCGGTCTGGTTTGACCCGGCTTGTAGAACAGCTTATGGACACCGTTCTGGAAACCGTCGTCGAAATCGGGATCGATGTCGCCATAATAAGCCGTCGCCACGCCGTACCCGCGATCCAGCACCTTCTCGATCGCCCACCGGGTTTTCTGAGATCCACGCTCGGCCTGTTTTCCGGTCCGTGTCCACGCCGTCGATGCCCGGATCCCCGGATCGTCCGATACACCCTGGTTGCCGATGAAGTTCAATCCGACAAAGACCGGCACCGGGCCCTTCGCATTCTTCGGAAGGTACAGCAGCACTTCGATCCCCGGCTCCACCCGGATTTGCTTTCGAATTGCTTTACCGCCGAGCGCATTGTCACTCCGTTCGAGCAATTCCGACCGAACCGCGGGCGCCTTCGGACTGCGCCCAAACATCTCGCGCTCGATCATTAAATAAATTTCATTTCTGCGTTTCGGCCAGTCCGAAGCGGTCTTTGCGGGCCCCAGCACATCTGGAAGCGTATATTTCGGAACCGCAGACTCGTCGTAATTCGCCACTGGACCCTTCTTTTCGACCGCTCCCTGTCCGAGCACGGCGATGGCAAGCAAAACGGGAACATTCATGTGGAGAAATGTATCGCGGTCTGGAACTATTTCCAATGGATCAAAGTTTCTCCAAACGTGAAACCGCAACGAACGATCGAGCTTCCAACACGTATAGGTAAATATGTCTGCGCTAATGATTGAACTCGGAGAGACAGCGGAAACACCCCGCTTGTCGCCCTCCGCAGCGCGGATGAACCAGCTTGTACAAAGCTATTGGATCGCCCGCGCTATACACTTGGCTGTTCGTTCGGGAATTCCGGACGCGCTCGCCGCCCATTCGCGAAATGTGAAGGACCTGGCGCGTGAATGTGGCTTGAACGAATTTCGCCTCGCGCGATTGATGCGCGCGCTTGCCGACGCAGGAGTGTTCCAGGAACTGCGTCCCGGCGTGTATGCCACTACGGCACTTGCGAGAACGCTTGAATCGAAGCGCGAGAGCTCGTTGCGCGACTTTATCCTGACCTCGCTTGGCGAGCGCCAGGACGAGGCATGGGAAGAATTCGAGCGCGGGCTACCGCAAAGCTAACTGCATCAGGTACCACGTCTCATCCGGTGAGATATCGAGTATTCGCGTACGTGCTGATTGCTTCGCCATGCCGGCATTGTCCGGCAGAGTGAGCATCGGGACAGTGCGTGAGTACTCGAACTCCACCTTCATCACGTCAAGCTTTCCGTGCTCGATCAGGTAAACTCCGGTCTCACTCAAAGTCCAGCGGCCGGCTTTCCCTGAGGCCGTAATGCGGACTGTTTTTCCGTCCTCAAGCGTGAGGCGCCAAATACCCTTCCCCGACACGTCCAGATAGTAGAGATATCGTCCGTCGCGCGACAAGCGAGGCTCAAGGCCGGGACGAATCGCCTTGGCTGGGCCGCCATCGGCGCTCACGCGCCAGACCGCGCGCTCGCGTTCGAAATAGATCCATTGGCCGTCGTGAGACCAGGCAGGACTCCGGGCCTCGGGTTGAGACGCCTCCAATTCCCTTGGCGCCCCACCCGCGGTGGGTACGATCCAGATGGTGCTGCCTTCGTTGACGCCGCCCTCATAAGCGAGATTTTTGGCATCCGGCGACCACGCCGGACGGCGTACCGGATACCCGCCGCCGATACGGGAAAGCTGCCGCGCGCCGGAACCGTCCTTTCGGGCGATCCAGATTCCACTCTGTGCTCCTTCGCCCGAAACGTAGGCGAACCAATTGCCATCCGGCGCAACCACCCCATCGGCGGCGTCTGCATCCGTTCCAGTAAGCAACAAAGTCGGAGCCCTGGCGCCGGCGCGACCCGGAGCGACGACGCGATAGAGACCCAGCGCGCCCCCCGTGTTGGACGTCTTTGCGGCGGCAGGCTCCACCACCTTAGCTGGAGGCGGCTGAGAGCAGGCGCCCACCATCAGAGATAAACCGATCAGGGCCGCGACCCCCTTGCTACCATTCGTCTGTGATGTCTCGAGCATCGGCGTCTCTTATCATCTCTCTAGTGTCGATTCCTCTAACAGCAGCCGAGCCTCCAGTCGCCAAGGTTCTACCAAAAACCACCGAATTGCATGGCGAGAAACGAGTGGACAATTATTTCTGGTTGCGCGATGACGCGCGGAAGAATCCGGAAATGATCGCCTATCTGGAAGCGGAAAACAAGTACACCGAAGCTGTGATGAAGCCGACTGAGGCACTTCAGAAGAAACTGTACGACGAAATTTTGGGGCGCATTAAACAAACCGACGAAAGCGTCCCGTATCGCAAGGGCAACT
>CAYTVP010000089.1:0-13645 GCA_964441675.1 uncultured Solibacteraceae bacterium
CGTCAGTTTCGTTCTTCCTGTCCCCGCTTCTTCGAACGTCACCGTGATCAACACCGACACCGGGGTTCGGCGCTCCATAGAGACCAACTCGGAAGGCTATTACACGGCTCCTCTCCTGCGTCACGGCGCGTATCGAATCGAGGCGCAGCAGACCGGCTTTAAGAACGCGATCCGCAGCGACGTCAGACTCGACGAAGGCCAAGTCCTTCGAGCCGACTTCGTGCTGGAACTGGGTCAGATCACCGAGTCGGTGGAGGTGTCTGGTATTGCTCCCCTTCTTGAAACCGAGAGGCCGACATTCAGCACCGTTATCGCCAACCAAAAGATCCTCGACCTGCCGACCTCCGGCAGAAACCCGCTGCAGTTTGCTCTGTTGGTCCCAGGCGTCCGGGCGACCGGGTTGTTCGGCGACATTCCGATTTCGGCCTTTGACGGTTCCCGGGCGTCGATTGCTGGCGGATCGCCCAGCGTCAATAACTATATGGTGGATGGGATCGCGGCGGAGAATTTTACATCCGGCGGGCTACAAACGCCGCTCTCCATCGACGCCACGGAGGAGTTCCGCCTGATCGTCCGTAATCCAAGCGCGGAGTTTGGACGCAGCGGCGGCGGCTTCATCAATCTGATCAGCAAAGCGGGCACAAACGAGTTTCACGGAAGCCTGTATGAGTTCCACCGCAACGAGAACATGAACGCCAACGACTTTTTCAGCAATCGAGCCGGACGCGGCCGGACTCCGCTGGTGTTCAATCAGTTCGGAGCCACAGTGGGTGGACCGATCAAGGCCGACAAGACGTTCTTTTTCTTTAACTGGGAGAAGCTGATTCAGCGAAGCCAGGCTCGCGAGTTCCGCACAGTGCCGACGGATCTGCAAAGGATGGGCGATTTCTCCCAAACCCGTGCCACCAATGGCGCCTTAACCAATATCCACAATCCGTTTACCACCCGGACGGATCCTTCCAATCCAGCCGCGCGCATCCGGGATCCGTTCCCCGGCAACCGGATACCCCAAGGCCAGATTTCACCAGTCGCTCTGGCGACGCTGGCGTATTATCCGGCCGCGAACACACCAGGAGCGTTGAACACGAACGCGAATAACTTCTTCGGCGAAGGGTCGTCGCCGCTGAACAAGGATGTGTACGGGCTGCGTCTGGATCACTATCTCACTCCGATGCGCCGCCTTGCCGGCCGCTATACCTGGGATCGCAGCTTCCGGGGCACACCGAATTTTTATAACAACAATGCGGAACCTCAGAACTCGGATCTCACTTTCCAACGGCATTCCGCGTTCGTCAGCTACTCCGATGCTCTCCGGCCTAATCTGCTGATCGATCTCCGCACAGGTCTGAATTTTTATCTACCCGACCGCACTACGCGCAGTATTGGATTCGATGTTTCGCAGTTGGGTCTGCCGGCTTCGCTAAACGCGGAAATGCAGGTTCCCAGCTTCCCGCTGTTCACGATCGCGGATATGACGGAGATAGGCGCTAATCAGGGCGATACTTTGGTGCAGTCGAACAAAGCCTGGAGCTACATCGGCACGCTAACGTGGATCAGCGGCGCGCACAACCTGAAGTTCGGATCCGACAACCGCGTTTATCAGCTGAACAACACGCAGGGATTCGCGGGCATGAACTTCAACTTCGCCCGCTCCTTCACTCAGGGTCCCAACCCGAACCTCACCGGCGCTACGTCGGGCTTCGGCCTCGCGACGTTCATGCTGGGCACACCAACGGCCGGCGCTCTTCCACGGAACACGGCCGCCACGTACACCGTGAAGAACTTCGGGCTCTTCGTGCAGGACGATTGGAAGGTAACGTCCAGGTTGACGCTTAACCTTGGTATCCGCTGGGAGTACGAAGGCGGCGTCACAGACCGCTTCGACGCGATCAGTAACTTTCATCCAACCCTTCCGGTTACCGTATCCGGACTGAATTTGACTGGCGGCTTGGTCTTCCCGAACACGGACGGGTTGACGCGCGGCCACCGCGACACCTCCACCTCCGAGTTTCAACCTCGCCTGGGTTTCGCCTGGCAAGTCCTGCCCAAGACCGTTCTGCGCGGCGGGTACAGCATCTCGCATCTGCCTACCACCGGCCTTACGGTTCAGATTCCACGCTTCGGTTTCTCGGTGAGCACACCGGTTCTCGCTTCCATCGATGGAGGCTTTACTCCGAATGCTTCGTTGACGAACCCCTTCCCGGCCGGCATTTTGAACCCCACCGGATCGAGCCTGGGTCCACTTACGGGTTTGGGTCAAGGGGTTAGCGGAGACTTGCGGACACTCCGCCGCGGATATTCACAGCAGTGGGGTTTCTCCGTCCAGCGCGAGTTCCTCAATGGCTGGGTGGCGGAAGTCGGTTACATGGGCAATCGAGGAGTGAACCTTCCCGCGGCACGCACTTTCGACTACCTGCCTGAACGGTATCGAGCGGAAGGCACAGCTTTGCAGCAACTGGTTGATAATCCCTTCTACGGAATCATTTCGCCTGGTTTCGCTCTCGGGGCTAGGCAGGTGACGCGCGCATCGCTGCTCGACACGTACCCGCAATTCTCCGGCGCTTCGGGCCTCGATTCGTGGGGCGACTCCATTTACCACGCCGGAACTCTGCGCGTGGAGAAACGCTTCACACAAGGCCTGAGTCTGCTGCTTTCCTACACGCTCTCGAAGTTGATCGATAACAATCAAGGCAACGGTAACAACGGCTTTTCGGACTCCGGCGCAAACAACGTCCGCAACTGGGACGACCTGCGGGGCGAGCGATCGGTATCGTCGAACGACCTGCCGCAGCGGCTTGTGATTTCAGCCAGCTACGAATTGCCGTTCGGCAAGTCGGGCCCGGCGGCGGTGCGCCACATCGCCGGCGGCTGGCAATTGAACACGATTGCAAGCTTTCAGAGTGGCAATGTTATCTCGGTCACGCAAAACAGCCCGGCCTTCGGTAGCAACCGGCCCAATGCGATCGGCGATCCGTCCCTTGCGAATCCCACTATCGACGGCTGGCTGAACCGCCCAGCCTTCACAAATTCCCCGGCGTTCACTTTCGGCAATGTCGGAAGAAACCTGCCTCGGACGCGTAGCGACGGTCTGAATAACTTCGATATCTCGATCCTGAAAACGTTCGCGATCCGGGAACGCTTCCGGCTGCAATTTCGTGCCGAGGCATTCAACGCATTCAACACGGTGACATTTGGAAATCCGGCGGGAAACATTGACGCGGGAAACTTCGGCACGGTGACGACGCAGGCCACGAATACGAATGCGCGCGCGCTGCAATTGGCGTTGAAGCTCTACTTCTGACTAGCAACCCGCATGACTGCGCGTTCGCGCACGAAGTGAGATCGCACGTGCAACAATCCTGGTGGCATTGGCACCGGCTCCCTTCTCGCGTGCCCATACATTGCAGATCCGATCCGACCGACGGCTGCTCGTGCCCAATCCATATGTCGATACACTAGCCACCATTGGAACTCTCCGAACGGCTCCGCAAAAGGCGGTCTGGCGTGCACCGCGATATTGCCCTTGGTGGCTTGATTGTCCCATTTGTGGCCCCCACCCGGCTCGGCGGACTGATCGTGATCGACCCTCGCGGCTGGCCGCCGACAGAAGCCAATTGGAATCGCGCCAAGCGGCTCTCCGCCCTCTATAAGAAACAGACCGGGGCCACGGCCGCCTATGTCGTCATACCCGAGCTGGCCGTTACCGACGCGGAACATGGCGTCGTCAACGAGGGCGAGCTAATGCGAATCCTCGATCGCGCCCTCGAAGGTCCGCCGGCGCTCCCATTCAGGAAGCCCACCACACGCGCGGCGCTTGAGCCTGCTCGCGGCAAGCCTCGTATCTTCGCCGCTATGCCTTTTGCGGACGACTACGACGACGTTTTTATGGTGGCCATCGCCAGCGCGGCCGAAAAAGCGGGTGCCGTCGCCGAACGGATCGATCATCAAAGCTTCACGGGGGATATTGTCATCGAGATCAAGCGCCGGATCGAACACGCGAGCGCCATGGTCGCCGACTTGTCGGAGCTTCGCCCGAATGTCCTCTACGAGCTTGGCTATGCGGATGGGCTCCGGCTTCCCGCAGTACGGATCAGCAGCTCTCCGTTAAAGGATCTACCCTTCGATATTCGCAATGACAGGACGATTGCGTATCAGAAAGGCCAGACACACAAGCTTGCCGGTACCCTGAGCCGGGAACTCAAAAACCTTCTGGCGGTCAAGGCCACGCGTAAGCGCGCCCCTTCCGCGAAGCGTCCCAGTCAGTCGAAATAGATCCCACGCTTCGGTTTTTTCATCTCGAACGCCTGGTTTAGAAAATCGACGGCGGGAGCCACAGCTTCCAGTCGTTTGACGATCTCTTTCACCAGCCGCGGGGTTGTCGCAACATTGCCGGGAAGATTGGCGCTCCAGCCCCACTGCTTCCGCCGGATCAGGCCGCTGGCGGGATGATCCTTCGGGAAACCTTTCGGGTCCCTCGTCAAGGTATCGCCGCCCATGTCTCCCATCAGCGATCGTAGCTTCCGTCCGGATGCCCGTTTCCGAAACTCCTCGTGATTATCGAGTAGAAAGGTCCGCAGGGCCAGTAGTTGCTCGCGCGGCGGCATGTAGACGCCTCCTGCGATGTGGACGCTTTCCGGCTCGACGTGAAAATAGAAACCTCCCGCAGTTTTACATTCGACGGCCTGTCGTCCGAACCATGCGGCGATATGCGTTTTATAGGGCGTCTTGTCGTTGGAGAAACGGGTATCCCGGTAGATCCGGAAAATTGCCCGCTTCGGTTCATTCATATACTCCGGAGCGAATCCTGCCAACGCGCTGTTGATTTCCTCGACTAACTGCTCCATCGGCTGTTTGAGCTCGCGTTCGTAGACGTCCTTCCGTGGCTGAAACCACTCGCGTTTGTTGTTTCGCTTCAATTGCCGCAGGAACTTCATCGCATCTTCGGAAAACCCGGGGAACATTCTTCTATTCTGCCCTCCCGTATCCTAGAGAGTTGCGAACCTCAAATGTGCCCCTTTCGGGCTATACGCGCTTCGGCATTGGCGGCCCGGCGGATGTGCTGATCGAAACACCGGACCCGGCGGAGTTTCTTTCCGAGCTGCGTGCCGTCGAGGGCCCCCACCTGGTTCTCGGCGGCGGCACCAATCTGCTGGTTTCGGACGAGGGCTATCGGGGCACGGTGCTGCGCTATCTCGGCTCGGCGATCCGCCAGGATGGAGAAACGCTCCACGTTCAGTCAGGCGCCGAGTTGGAGGAAGTTGTCAGCTACGCCGCCAGCCATGGATTGGCCGGGATCGAAAGTCTAATGAGAATTCCCGGGTGGGTTTCCGGAGCAGTTTATGGAAATGCCGGTGCGTATGGCCAATCGATTCAAGAGGTTATAACGCGCGTTGAAATATTCGACGGTCATGAAGTTCGCTGGATTTCCAACTTCGATTGCGGATTTTCTTATCGAACGAGCGATTTCAAGAAAAAAAGGAACTGGGTGATACTCGCTGCGGAATTTTCTCTTAGGCCGGGTAGTACTAACGAACTAATCGCCCGTGCCGAAGAAATTCGCGCAATCCGCGATGCGAAATTCCCTCAGACAATGAAATGTGCGGGCAGCATTTTTAAGAACTGTTTCTTTGCCGCACTTCCCATTAGTGCTCAGCAACGCGTTCCCGCTTCAGTTGTTCGCGACGGAAAAGTACCTTCAGCGTTTTTTCTTGAACACGTCGGCGCCAAAGGCATGACGAATGGCGGCATCCGTGTAGCCGACTACCACGCAAACCTGATCTATAACGGAAGCGGCGGATCGGCGCGCCAGGCTGTTGAGCTAATCGACGATTTGAAGTCTCGGGTCGCCGCTGAGTTTGGTTTTCAACTCGAAGAAGAAGTTCAGTTTGTCGGCTTTTCCAGCCGCCCAAGCTACTAGGGCTTGCTCTTACCCAAAACAAAAGGACCGGTGAAGGTCTCCCTTCAACCGGTCCTACGTATGCTTCGTCGCCTGATCTAGGCGGCTTTATCGGTCGGACTGTTACCTCTAGCCGTTACTGGGGCCCCCATCTGCTGTTGGCCGGCGTTCTGAAGCGGCGGGCGCAGCGACGTCCGAAACGGAATCACTTTTGCTCGCAGCGGCTGCCTTGCCTGCTCGGCATCGAGAGCCTCCAGCTTCGCCTCTTTCCACGGCTTGTTGGCGCCAAAGTATTCATCCAGTGGATACAATCCATAGGGCTCCAACTCGCGGAACACTTTTCCCAGCTTCTGCTGAATGCGATAGACGGCGTGGAAAAAGTTTCCACGATCCATCTTCAGCTTCCGGCAACACAGCTTCCAATCAGCTCCCAGGAGGAAATGATAATTGAACAGCCGGTATTCCTCCGGAGTGAGCGTCCGGCGGCTGATCAGCGTAAAATCGGCGATGTATTCTTCGTCCTTGCGGCCCCAAATATAGCGGCGGCCGCCACCATGACCTGTGTGCTCGAGCGCTACGCGGCTCATGTACTTTTCCTTGGTGACGCAATAGCGGAACCGCTTATAGCAGTCCCGGAAGATAGCGCGAAATACGCAATTGCAGGGAGAGGAGCCTCCCCGGCGCCCGGTCTTCATCCCGAGACCGTGGCACGAAGTGCACGAATGGCTGGCAAGCGCGAGTGTTTCCGAACGGGTCCAAAGCATCTGATGAGGGTTTTCCTTGTCTTGTCGCCCACCGATTCCGAGCGGCTGTAGGCGACGTCTCATTTCAGTACTATGTTATTTTTTCCCTGCAATTAGTCAATAAGATCCGATAATTTTATTCCTTACTTTTTTTCTCATAATCCTCTATTACCATGTAATACATTGAGAATACATACTGTTAACGTATTTTCCCGCAATGCTCTCTAATTGTTAAATTAAAAAAAATTAGTGAGAAAAATTTTCATGCCGTGGGATATATTTCCCAGAGAAATAGGGATGGCCATGCAAATGAGGGAGTTGAATGACGTTCGCAGACCTTCGCTCGCGGATCGTAGCCGTAATTGCGGGCAGAATTCGGAATGGAGAGTGGACCGAGCGGTCCCTAGCGCGCAGGGCTGGCATGTCCCAGCCTCATTTGCACAATGTTTTGAAGGGAGTACGAGTGCCTTCCCCGGAAATTACCGATCGCCTACTGACCGTTGCGCGCCTCAGCGTTCTGGATTTATTCACACTGGCGGAGGCGGAGGAGATCAGGCGCCGCGCTTTGATAGCGAGCGGCGGCGTTCCGATATTACCTCCTCGTACACCTCCACTACCCGGCGCGCAGTTTCGTCCCAGCTAAACTTCTGCACCCGAAGGCGTCCGCGATCGACCAACTGCTGGCGATAATCTTCCTTCAGCAGTACATCGCGCATTCCCCGCACAATGTCGAATACATTTTCCGGATTCACCAGCTCGGCAGCGTCGCCTACCACTTCGGGAAGGGAACTTACGTTCGAGGTGATGACAGCCGTGCCGCAAGCCATCGCCTCCAGCGGCGGCAAGCCGAAACCTTCATAGAGCGAGGGAAATACGAATGCTTCCGCGCCTTCGTAAAACATACGCAAGGCATCGAAGCTGACAAAGCCGAAAAACCGGACCGCTCCTTCGAGGTGTCCCTGGACCACCGCGCGCCGCACTTCGGGATGCTTCGATAGCTCATCTCCGATCACGAGAAGCTTTAAGTTCTTGTAAACAGGATGGTTGGCTAATTCGGAATGTACTACGGCAAACGCCTCGATCAGCTTCGGAATGTTCTTTTGCGGGCGGATCGTCCCCGCGTACAGCAAATACGGATCGCGAATCTGATACCGTTCGAGCAACTGGCGTTTATAGAAATCCGCTGCCTGCGGCCCGGCAGACCGCGCGTCGGCGGGCGGGAGTGGCGCGAGGAACTTCGGATCGACCGCCTGATAGATCAAACGCAGGCGGTCAGACGAGACCCCCAACAAAGACTCGACATCGGCCAGAGTGGACTGAGAGACGGTAATAACTCGATTGGCGCGCGTCAGGCCGCGCCGGAATCGCATGAGCCGGTATGATCGCCGGAACCCCGCTTGCGCGCTGTCCTGATAGAGCAGGCTGCTCATATCGTGCACGGTGACGACGTATGGTTTCTGCAGGAAGACGGGAACCGCGTTCAGCGGGATATGTGTGAGCGACAGCGAGAACTGCCGCAGGAACATCGGAAACGTGAATTGATTCAGCGCTCCGGAGTCCGATCGGGGAAACGCGCACTTTTGGAATCGTTCATCAATCGCCGGCAACTCCCGTAACTCTTGCGGACGTCCGACGAGAAAATAACGGAAATCATCTTTCCGGCGTCCGAGCGCCAGGGTCAGGTTACGGATGTAGCTGCCGATGCCGTAATCACGAATATGTCGAACATCCAGGGCAATTCCAGGCGGCGGCATCCGTATCGCCGTTTACCTGGCGTGCGCCATTTTCCATGCATAGAGCGGAAAGCGTTCCGTAAGCTCGCTCACCTTTCGCCGAACCTTGGACAAGTTTTCATCCGAGGCGGGATCGGCCAGAACTTCCGCAATGAGCTGCCCCACGGTACGAAATTCCGCCTCGCCAAACCCGCGAGTTGTGGCTGCCGGCGATCCGAGCCGGACTCCACTGGGATTGAGCGGCGGATTCTGATCGAACGGAATGGCGTTCTTGTTGACCGTAATATGCGCGACGTCGAGAGCCTTCTCGGCTTCTTTGCCCCGGACGCCCTTCGCGAAGACGTCTACCAGAACCAGGTGCGAATCCGTGCCGCCGGAGACGATCCGATACCCTTCTTCGGCTAGCGCCGCGGCCATCGCTCTGGCGTTCAACAGAACCTGCTCCTGATACGTAACAAATGACGGTTGCATTGCTTCCCGGAAGCAAACTGCCTTGGCAGCGATGACATGCATGAGCGGACCACCCTGCGCGCCCGGAAACACATTCTGATCGATAGCCTTCCCGTATTTCTCTTTTGCCAGGATCAAACCGGACCGTGGCCCGCGCAGGGTCTTGTGTGTTGTGGATGTAACGATATCGGCATGCCGGCACGGGTTGGGATAAAGCCCGGCTGCCACCAATCCGGAGAAGTGCGCCATATCGACCAGGAAGATTGCTCCGACGGAATCGGCGATCTCACGGAAGCGGGCGAAATCGATGATCCGCGGATAGGCGCTTCCGCCGGCAATGATCATCTTCGGTTTATGCTCGAGGGCAAGCTGCGCCAGGCTCTCGTAGTCGATCTGCTCCGTATCTTTGCGCACCCCGTAGGGGATCACCTTGTACGTTTTGCCGGAAAAGTTCAGGTGGTGGCCGTGGGTGAGGTGCCCGCCGTGCGACAGGTCCATGCCGAAGATGGTGTCACCCGGCTGGATCACGGCCGAATAGGCGGCCTGATTGGCTTGCGAGCCGGAGTGCGGCTGCACATTTGCGTACTCGGCGCCGAATAACTCTTTCGCGCGGTCCCTGGCGAGATTCTCGACCACATCGGAAAACTCACAGCCGCCGTAGTAGCGTCTGCCGGGATACCCCTCGGCATACTTGTTCGTAAAAACGCTGCCGGTCGCCTCGAGAATCGCCTCGGATGTAAAGTTTTCGCTGGCAATGAGCTCGATATAGGTTTGCTGGCGCTCCAGTTCGCCGCGAACCGCCGCGGCAACTTCCGGATCGGCCTCCCCGAGCGAGCGCGACATCCAATCCTGATTGCTCATCTAGCGTTCTCCTTCTCGATTGCTTCAATTTTCCCTAGCCGCCGGGCATGGCGTCCGCCTTCGAAGTCCGTAGTCAGAAAAGTCTCGACATACTGATCGGCATCCTCGGGAGTGGTGAACCTCGCGCCCAACGTCAGTACGTTTGCATTGTTGTGCGAACGGGTGAGCCGCACCTCTTCCGGGTTGACGGCCAGCGCCGCGCGAACCCCGCGGACCTTATTGGCCGCGATCGACATTCCCACTCCGGTGGAGCACACCAGAATGCCGCGGTCCACCTCTCCCTGGCTGACCCCCGCGGCTACTTGCTTTGCATAATCCGGATAATCCGTCGATTCGTCCGAATTGGTGCCCTTGTCGACCACCTCGTGGCCAAGCGAGACAAGCTTCTCCTTGACGTGTTCCTTCAGGTGGAAGCCGGCGTGGTCCGCTCCAATTGCGATTTTCATGGGAAAGCTTTAGTTTACCGCGCGGCCTTTTCGATAAGGCTATGTTCCTGTAGTCGGCCTGGCGCAGGCGCCCCTCTCCCGGCGAGACAGGTATTCGTCGTATCCTGAAACATTCATCCCCCTACATGCTCTGGAGTAAGCTGTTTATCCCCACCCTGCGAGAAGACCCGGCGGAAGCCGAGGTGCCATCGCACCGGCTTTTGCTGCGCGCCGGATACATTCGCCAGCTTTCTGCTGGCCTATATAACTACATGTTTCTCGCGCAGCGTTCGCTCGTCAAGATCATGGCAATCGTGCGCGAGGAGATGAATGCTATCGGCGGCCAGGAAATGTTTCTGCCGGCTCTGCATCCGGCCGAGTTGTGGCAGGAATCGGGCCGCTGGGATGCCATAGGCGACGACATGTTCCGCCTGAAGGATCGCTCCGGACGCGACTTGTGCCTCGGCATGACGCACGAAGAAGCGATGACCGCCGTCGCCCGCGGCGAACTGCGCAGCTACAAACAGCTTCCGCAAATCTGGTATCAGATTCAAACCAAGTTTCGGGATGAACCGCGCCCCAAAAGCGGGCTGTTGCGCCTGCGGCAGTTCATCATGAAGGATTCCTACTCCTTCGATCTCGACAGCGCCGGACTGGACGCCTCGTTTGACCGGCATAAGGAAGCATATAAACGCATCTTCAGCCGGTGCGGGCTGGAGTTTTTCATCGTTGAGGCACATTCGGGCTCGATGGGGGGCCGCGAATCAAATGAGTTTATGGTGATCTCGGAAGCCGGCGAGGATTTCGTGGTCTACAATCGCGAGACGAATTACTGGGCAAACATGGAGAAGGCCGTCTCACGCCCGGCGCCGCCTGCCGTGCCCGATCCCGATGGCGACCTTGCTCCGGAAGAGTTTCATACCCCAGGACAGAAGACCATTGCTGAAGTGGCCGCGTTCACGGGCTTGCCCGAAACTTCGCAGATGAAAAGCCTGGTGATGATTTGCGATGGCAACCCCGTGCTGGCAATGCTCCGCGGCGATCACCAGTTGAGCGAAACCAAGTTTGCGGGCGTGCTAGGGGTGCGCGAGGCACGTCCGGCTCACGCTGAGGAGATCCGGGAATTATTCCAGGCAAGCGCCGGATCGCTCGGACCCGTCGGCATAAAGAATCTTCGCATCGTTGCCGACGAGGCGCTTCGCGGCCGCCGGAACATGATTTGCGGAGCCAACCGCGACGATTATCACTTGCGCAATGTCACTCCGGACGAAGATTTCCAGCCGGAGTACGCTGACATTCGTCAGGTTGCCTTAGGCGATACCGAATTGGCTACCGGCAAGCCGCTCTCCATCGAAAAGGCGATGGAAATCGGCCACATCTTCAAGCTCGGCTACAAGTATTCGGAATCGATGGGGTTGAAGGTTCTGACGGAATCGGGTAGCGAAGTTCATCCCATTATGGGCAGCTACGGAATCGGTATGGAGCGTATTCTTTCCGCCGCGGTTGAGCTTTATCATGATGCCGACGGCATCGCGTTGCCCTCTGCCATCGCGCCGTTTACCTTGGTGATCACGCCGGTGAATGCACGCGACCAGGCACAGGCAGCAGCGGCTGCGAAACTTTACGAAGAGGCGGCCCGCCGCGGTATTGATGTACTGCTGGACGACCGCGATGAGCGGCCCGGAGTGAAGTTCAAAGACGCGGATCTGATCGGCATACCGTACCGGATCACCATTGGAAAGAAGCTGGCGCAGAATCTGGTGGAGGTAAATGAGCGCCGGCCGAAGAGTTCCGCCGAGGTTCCCGTCGAGGATGCCATTGCGCGAGTTCTAGAAAAGCTCGATGGGCGCTAGCGCCTCCCGCGCCTGGCAGCAGTATCGCGGTGAATTTCCACCGCTCAAGTTCTGGACGTTTCTCAACACGGCGACATACGGGCAGCTGCCGCGGCGGGCTACGAATGCGGTCAACCGCCACTTCACGCATCGCGACACGTTCGCCTGCACGGATTTTGTCGATTGGTTCTCCGATGCCGACCGGCTCCGGAATTCCATCGGCCGCCTGATCGGCGCGCAGGGTAGCGATATTGCCTTCATTCCCGCAACTGCATACGCGCTCTCTCTGCTGGTCAACGGTATCGATTGGAAGCCCGGGGACCGTGTGATTACGTTAACGGATGAATTTCCGAATCAGATTTATCATCCGGCCTTGCTCGCAGAAAAAGGGGTTGAGTTTCTCGAGGTACCGTGGGACCGCCTGTATGAGTCCGTAAATGAGCGAACGCGGCTGGTAGCGGTTAGCGCGATGAGCTATATCACCGGGTTCCGGCCCCCGCTTGTCGAGCTCGGCCGTTTTCTGCGTGACCGCGGTGTTCTGTTTTATCTTGACGGCACGCAGGGCTGCGGCGCGCTCCGGTTCGACATGCAAGCCATACAGCCGGATCTGTTTGCAGTTCACGGCTATAAATGGATGTTGGCGCCCAATGGGGCAGGTTTTCTGTACGTCGCGCCGCAGGTTCGAAAGTGGCTGAAGCCGTATGTTGTCGGCTGGCGCAGCGACAAAAACTGGCGCGATGTCGATCACCTCAGCCATGGCGCGCCGGATTTCGGCGATCGAGCGGAGAAGTATGAAGGCGGAATGCTGGCGCACAGCGTTTTGTATGCCCTGGAAGAAACGGTTGCGATGATGCTCGAAATCGGCACGGAGCGGATTGAGCAAAGAGTGCTGGATCTCGGGGCGGCCGCACGGCAGGGGTTGCGCGAGTTGGGGGCATCGGTCGGCGAAGGGCCGTATTTCGATTCTCCAATTCTTGCGGCAAGGTTCGCGAGAAGTGACGCATCGCTCATCGCCTCCGAGCTGAAGCATCGCCGCGTGCTGGTGAGCGCACGGCACGGATTCCTGCGTGTCTCGACGCATTTCTATAACGACGAGAGCGACATTGCCCGCTTGTGTGAAGAACTGAAGAAGATTTTACAAATCCGCTAAGGATGCCCCACACGTTTTGCAAGTAAGCTTTTCAGAAGCTATGAGTTGTATATCGAGCGCTGAAAAGTATCTGGAGCGTTGGGCAAAGAACGAGACTCGTATGAGGAATACAAAGTCGGATGGCGATGGTTCTCTGACTAATCCGTTACACCACTATCGGGACGTTGACAGCGCAATCGCCATTCTTCAAACGCAACGTGTGCGTTTAACACGTTTCGATCATTTCGAAGACCCAGATGAGCTTCGTCATGGAATGCAGCTATTGCGAGATGTTGCCAAAAACAGAACGTATCGCAAGATTAGAAATTTGGTAGCTGAAACATGTGCCTTGCTCGAGGTAGAGGAGGAAAGCCCTTTCATACTGTGTTTTTCCTGGGATGATGCTAGCCGCGCGAATTGGGCCCAGCGTTGTCGGGTGATGTTTCATTTTCACATTCCACCGCCCCAAAGGTTCCTCTTTCCCGTTCTCTACGAACTACAAAGTTCTAGCGCCGTTCAGGAAACACTTGCTTTGACCCTGAGTGCTTACGAGCGAGCGCGCATCCGCGCCAAAAT
>CAYTVP010000090.1:0-13573 GCA_964441675.1 uncultured Solibacteraceae bacterium
GGCGTATTTGTCATGCATGTAATGGATAGTGTTCATCGCATTCACATACACATGCGCCAACCAATCCATCATCCAGTCGAACTTGGCGATCACATCGTCGAAGCTTAGATACTCTCCCTGCACGGCCTCGGCGCGTGGACTGATCTGTTGGCCGCTGATCTCGTCCCGTCCCCCGTTGATTGCATAGAGCAGGCACTTGGCAAGATTGGCGCGGGCGCCGAAGAACTGCATCTGTTTACCCATGGCCATCGGTGAGACGCAGCAGGCAATCGCGCCATCGTCGCCCCACGCACGGCGCATGATCTCGTCGCTTTCGAATTGAATCGAGCTGGTGTCGACAGCAACTTTCGCCGAAAAGCGCCGGAACCCATCGGGCATGCGCGGTGAATACCAGATCGTAAGGTTCGGCTCGGGCGCCGGGCCAAGATTATAGAGGGTCTGGAGCATGCGAAAGCTCGTCTTGGTTACGAGGGTCCGTCCGTCGTCCCCCATGCCGGCGATTGACTCTGTAACCCAGGTGGGATCGCCTGCGAACAGTTCGTCATATTCCGGAGTCCGCAAGAAACGAACGATGCGCAACTTGATGACAAAGTCGTCTATGATCTCCTGCGCCTGTTCCTCAGTGATCGTCCCTTCCGCCAAGTCACGTTCGAAATAAACATCCAGAAATGTCGAAGTTCTCCCCAACGACATAGCCGCACCGTTCTGCTCTTTCACAGCCGCGAGGTAAGCAAAGTACAACCACTGGACGGCTTCCTTTGCCGTTCGCGCGGGTTCAGAAATGTTGAAGCCGTAGCTAGCTGCCATCTCTTGCAGCTCACCAAGTGCGCGAACTTGCTCGCTGAGTTCCTCGCGGTCACGAATGATTGCATCCGTGGACATCGCGGAGTCGATGCTTGCCTTTTCTTGTTGTTTGACCTCTACGAGGCGGGTCACGCCGTACAAAGCTACCCGGCGATAGTCACCGATAATTCTGCCGCGTCCATATGAATCGGGCAGGCCGGTCAGAATGTGCGAACTACGACACCGCCTCACTTCAGCTGTATAGGCGTCAAACACGGCATCGTTGTGAGTTTTTCGGTACTTCGTAAATGTCTCCACGACATGAGGATCTGGCTCATAGCCATAGACCTTCAGCGCACTCACAACCATGCGGAATCCGCCGTTCGGCATGATGGCGCGCTTCAAGGGCGCTTCGGTTTGCAAACCTACGATCACTTCACTGTCGCGGTTGATGTAACCGGGGCCATGCGCCGTAATCGAACTGGGTATCTGAGAAACGTCGGACACTCCTTTCTTACGCTCCTCAATGAACAGTTCGTTCAGGCGGTTCCAGATGCTCGTTGTCCGCTCCGTCGCATCGGCAAGAAACGATTCATCACCCTCGTAGGGTTGATAGTTCTGCTGAATAAAGTCTCGGACATTAATTTCGTTCTGCCATAGGCCGCTTCGGAACTTACGCCAAGGAGCGACCTTCTCCTCGGCTGATTCGGCGGGTGATACGGTGGCTGCCATAATCCTCCTAAATCCTCCTATTGTTTCCCATTTCGCGGGATCAGCCCCAATAACGAACCGGTATGCCGGGCGATCATCAGTTCCTCATTGGTTGGAATCACCCAGGCCGAAACTTTGCTGCCCGGCTTGGAAATGCATGACGCGTTCTTCGCGTTGGCCTCGTGATCGAGCTCAATTCCAAGCCAAGCCGAGGATTCGCAAATTCGGCAGCGAATCTCCGGAGAGTTCTCACCAATCCCCGCCGTAAATACGAGTCCGTCGATTCCACCCAATGCCGCCGCAAGGGCGCCAATTTGTTTAGTCGCTTGGTATACAAAGTACTCAACCGCCAGACGTGCTCCGGCCTCGGTATTTGAAAGAAGATCACGCATATCGTTGCTGGTTCCGGAAATTGCTAATAGACCGGACTTCTTATAGAGGATTGACTCCACTTCCTTAGCGGACAGTCCAAGATTTTGGAAAAGGTAGAGGATCACACCGGGATCAACGGTTCCAGGCCTGGTCCCCATGCACAGACCGTCAAGAGCGGTGAAGCCGAGAGTGGTATCGACGCTCTTTCCGTCCCTTATGGCACATAAACTAGCGCCACTTCCCAAATGAGCAACAATCACCTGACCACTCGCAATCTCAGGAGCTACCTGAGGCAGGACGGAAACAATGTATTCATAGGACAGGCCGTGGAACCCGTATCGCTGGACACCATTGCGGCAGACCTCCCTTGGCAGGGGGACTATTTCGGCAACCTTGGGTTGGCCTCGATGAAAACTTGTGTCAAAGCATGCGACCTGCGGCACATCCGGCAACCGCTCGGCGACAGCTTCGATCGCCGCCAGATTGTGCGGCTGATGGAGAGGAGCCAGAGGCGTAAGCCGATGAAGCTCGGATAACACAGCGGACGTAACTACGACTGGCGAGGCATATCGCGGTCCGCCATGAACGACTCGATGTCCCACGCCCAAGATGCGGGCGTCGCGGAATTGAGATCGAAGCCAATCCGATAAGGCGGCTAATGCCTCCCGGGCATCAGTCACCCGGCTTCCGAGCTGCTCGTCAATGCATCTTCGACCCTCGCCATCCTTGGCAGTCAAGCGCGGAGTCGCGCCGCCGATTCCGTCGATTTGGCCCCGGTTCGCTATATGCCACGTTGAGGATTCGACACGTCGATAAATGCAGAATTTCAGACTCGAGGACCCGGCGTTCAGCACTAGTGCGTAATCATCCATACCGTCCGTCCTCTAGGGTTTTCGTCGTCTGGCGTGAGCAGCGAGGACTGCGACTGCACAACTCGCAATCCGGGATCGCACGCTGTCGGAGCGGCTCGTCAGTATGATCGGTACCCGGGCACCGAGAACGAGTCCGGCACTATCTGCATTCGCCAGGTAACTCAGCTGCTTCGCAAGTATGTTCCCGGCTTCGAGGTCCGGAGCGAGCAGGATGTCGGGATCCCCAGCCACCACGGAACGAATGCCTTTGATCTCCGCAGCCTGCTTGCTAATGGCGTTGTCGAATGCGAGCGGACCGTCGAGCACGGCTCCCGTGATCTGTCCGCGCTCCGCCATCTTGCACAGCGCCGCTGCGTCCAGAGTGGCGGGCATCTTCGAATTGACCGTCTCAACGGCGGCGAGGATCGCGACTTTCGGCCGCTCCGGGCGGAGCGAGATCATCAGGTCGATTGCATTCTGGCAAATGTCTGCCTTGTCTTCGAGATTCGGCGCGATGTTTATCGCGGCGTCGGTGATGATCAACACCTTGTGGTAGGTGGGAACGTCCATTATGAACACGTGACTAATCCGCCGGCCGGTGCGAAGGCCATTTTCGCGGGAAACGACCGCAGCTAATAACTCGTCCGTATGCAGGCTCCCCTTCATGAGGAGTTCGGCTTGACCTTCCCGAACTAGCTCAACGGCGCGGAAAGCCGACGCGTGGCTATGTGGTGTATCCACGACTTGCACTCTGCTGATGTCGATTCCTGAAGCTTCAGCTATCTCCTTGAGCTTCTCCGACGGCCCTACCAAGATGGGTGTGATCAACCCCAACTGGCCTGCTTCGATTGCGCCGGCAAGCGCGGAGCTTTCGCACGGATGCGCCACAGCAGTCGGTACGGGTTCAAGATCCTTGCACCGTTCCAATAGCCGTTCATACTTCCCTGTTCCAGTTGTATGGCTCATGATCCTTCCTGTGGTGCCAGCGGGGGAGCCCGGCGGGCTGCGGGACCCGTCTCTTTCAGGATTACGGCGAGAATGATCGCGACCGCGACACCGTAAAGAAGAGAATGAAAAGTGATTTGGTAAATCTCGAGAGGTCTCCGATTCCCGTGTCCCGACACCGACTGAAGAATCCATCCATAGACCGGACCAAGCAGAGCGCTGAAAGTGAAGTTGAGGAAGTTGATGACACCTGTTGCTGTGCCGCTGTATTGCGAAGGGTTGGCTTCCTTAATAACTGTGTAGGGAAGCATGGCAGCACCGGACGCGAAACCTGCGGTCAGTCCGAGAGTGTAGGGAGGTAAGACACCTATGGGGCCATATAGGATCCATGTGAGGCACATCAGTAATAGCAGACTACCGCCTACGATCACTGGTTTCCTTCGGCCGATTCGGTCTGAGAGTAAGCCCAGAAGGGGACATCCAACGATCCATCCAAGCGGGACTGTCGCCGAACGAATGACGGCGGAACCATACTCGAAGCCGTGAGCTTCCTGCAGATATCGCACGCCCCAGATCATGTCGAAGATCGTGGTTGGAATCATCAGCAGACCCGCGATCAATCCACAGAGAATCGACTGCGGATTCTTAAAAACGATTTTCATGCCCGTCGCGGTTTCCCTGATCCAGTTGTCCGTCAAGTCATTCGGAGCCGATCGCGGCAGTAACAGGAATAGCAGTCCCGCCAGCAGCAATCCGGCGACACCCATCGCTATCCAGAACGAGTGCCACGCCAGTCCCCATCCGATCACCGGCCCAACAACAAACTGTCCTGCCGATCCACCTGCCATACCGAACATTTGCGTCGCGCCGACGAGAGTAGCTGCCCGTGACGCCGGAAAGTTCTTCGTTGCGATGTATACGGCTCCTACTAACGCAAAGACGCCGCCGGAGCCTTGAAGGAATCTGCCGACGTTGGCGGCGAGGAGATTGCCGGTTCCGAACAGCAATGCTCCCAATCCTGCCAGGAACGCCCCGATTGGGACTACTGTTCTTGGTCCCCACCGGTCGATGGCCACTCCTGCAACAAGGCTGAAAGGTGAGTATCCGTAGTAGAAGAGACCTACGAGCGACGCAACCCCCAATGTGCTTAGACCGAACGCGTCCGAAAGCTGAGGCATCATGACGGCTGGGGCGGACCGAAGTGCGTACTGGTAAAAGTAATAGACGGCAGCTAGGAGCCACGCAGCTGCGGCCGTACGCAGACCGTTTCTCATATGCTGGTTTCAGCACAGGACCAAGGAAACAGCTAGACCGCCTTCTGAGGTTTCTTTGTATTTCGAATTCATCTCTCTCGCGGTCAGCGCCATCGCATTCACGGTCGTATCGAAGTCGACGCGTCGATCGGTGGCGATTTCATTGCTTGCAATCATGTATCCGGTCCAGGCCTTCACTGCTCCAAATGCGCAGCGTTCGATGCATGGTACTTGAACAAAGCCCGCAACTGGATCACATGTCATCCCGAGATGATGCTGCAGCGCCGATTCGGCGGCGTTCGCAATCACCAGATTCGGAGAGTCATGCGCTTGCGCAACCAGTGCGGCTCCCATGGCAGAAGCGACGCCAATTTCCGCTTGGCATCCGCCCTCGGCGCCGGAAAGGGTCGCATTATGCTTGCACAGGTAACCGATTGCTGCAGCAGCCAGCATTCCATTTCGGATCTTGTCTTTCGGGAGGCCCCGGCCACCTACGCCCAGCGCATATACGAGTGCCGGCATGACACCGGCTGAGCCACCAGTTGGTGCTGTTACTACAAGATGACCGCGACCATTCTCTTCTGAGCCAGCTAGCGCGTATGCCGACAACACCCCGACTCCGCGTTCTTTCTCGTACCTGTCTTCGAAGGCGCGCTTGTAGACCTCACCAGCCTTTGTCTTAAGCTTGATCGGGCCTGGCAGGATACTTGATGGCGCATCCAGGCCGGATTTCACGATGGCAACCATCGCGCCCGCGATCTTGTCGAGAAAAGCGTTGATCTCCGCTGCGCTCTTGCCGGAGACTGCAACTTCATTCGCCATCATTACCTGAGCGATACTAAGCTTGTCTCGGTCAGCGTGAACAAGCAGTTCCTTCATTGTGGAATAGTGATACTTGGGTTGCCCCTTCTTCGGCGCCTGATAGCCTTTCCACTCGATGAAACCGCCGCCGACAGAATAGTATTCCAGCTCGTACAATACTGAGTCTCCACTCATCAGCTTGCAAGTCATGGTGTTCGGATGAGGGAACTTTCCTTTGGGTGAATCGTAGATGATGTCCCTCAATGAGAGACTGAGTGTCTTATCGCCGAGCTTCACCGGAAAACTCTGGTCCGGATTAGAAGCCAGACTGTCAAGAAACTTAGGGTCGACCGTCGCGGGTTCTTTACCGACAAGGCCAGCAAGCGTAGCCCGCTCCGTCCCGTGCCCTTTTCCGGTTGCACTGAGACTCCCGAAAAGATGCACCTTCATGCCCGTCACCTTCGAAAGCTGATCCGCAGGCAATTTGATACACCGCTGATAGAAGTCGTAGCTAATGCGCATTGGGCCAATCGTGTGGGAACTGGAAGGCCCGGGCCCAACCTTGTAAAACTCCTCGAGTGTGGTCATCACGGGACCTTTGCTTCTCTTTACGACATCCAGGTCTGGCGACAGATTCCCAGTTTGGGGCGGGGCGCTCACCTGGTTGGTTTTCTCGGCTACGGAGCACCCAGTCATAACCGCCGCCGCGCCGATAGCCGTATTTCGCATAAGGAACGCTCTGCGATCGATTCCCGGCGGAGTATTGTTTGTGATCAGTTCCTCGGGTGTGAGGAAGTTGGTTGACTTATGCTTGGCGGATTTCATCGTGACTCCTGCGGTTGACTCGTCCTCGCGCGTCGGCTCAGCTCCTGCGGAAGGGCTCCGAGTAGAGCGTGGTAGTGGCGTACTCCTTGCCCCGCTCGGACATGCGTCAAAGAACACGGCAATTTCCTGGCCCAGTGCACTGTTGTGCTTGATTGTGGGCGTAAGTTATTAGCGAGGACATGTTTACCTCGTGCGGGCTCGCGAGCCGCGTGAATTCATGAATTGCTTCTATACGGGATTCCGGATCGATCTACGGAATCCCGTGCCTCTGTCAGGCTGTGGAATCCTATTGCAGAACGATCATCCCCAAGCCGAGAGCGATGATTGTAGCGCTAGACACCGTGACCAATCCCGGAAGCATGAAACTGTGGTTTAGCAAATACTTCCCAACCTTGGTGGTTCCTGTTTGGTCAAAAGAAACGGCGGCAAGCAACGTTCCATACGTAGGAAGGAAGAAAACACTGTTCGCTGCGGGATAAACGCCGATCAGCAAAGACGGTTTCAGGCCGAGCGCCAAACCGATCGGGATGAGGATGACTACGGTTGCGGCACTGCTGAACAGCATCGCGGAAAGGATGAAAAGTCCGGCTGCAAAAGCCCACGGATATTGCCGAACTAGGTCTGAAATAGCGTTCACGATTTGCTCACGATTGCCCTCGAAGAAGGATGATCCGAGCCAGGAGACACCGACGATCGAAATAATGGCAGTTACTCCGCTGCGCATTATGGTCCCCTTCAGAGCCGCTTCCGGTGAAGCTTTAAAAAGAAGCGTCGTTAATCCTGCTATCGCTAGCATGACAATCATAATCGCCATTTCCATGTGCACTTGTTCCGTGTCGACTGCTCCTTCGCTGATGATCTGATGCATGGGGCGCAGATTCGGAAACATACCGATTAGGACAACAATGGCAATACCAAGCATGAATAGTAGCGTCGAGCCCTGCGCATTTAGCAACTGTCGACCTTGCAATTCTGCCAAGGGTTCGGGTGGCTTGACGTCACCTGTCGCAAGCCGCTTTATATACTCCTGATCCTGGCCTAATGCCTTCCCGCGCCATGCTACGGAGCATGCGCCGAGCAGGACGCCGATGAAAGTAGAAGGAATTGTGATGGCCAGAAGACTGGGAAGTGAAACGGATTTCTGTCCAAGAAGGCCGATCATCGCTACTGTCACTGCTGAAATTGGCGAGGCCAGCACGCCCTGAAAACCGGCAATCACACTAATTGAGAGAGCGCGCTCAGGACGAATTCCGGCCTTCCGGGATGTTTCGGCAATAACCGGCAAAAGCGCGTAAATAACGTGGGTTGTTCCGGACGCAAAGACAAGCGCATATGTGGCTATCGGAGCAACGAATGTAATGTACTGGGAGTGCTTGCGCATGATCCGGTCAGCGACGGACACCAGGTAATCGAGCCCTCCGGCAGCCTGCATGGTTGCCAACGCTGTAATCACCGCTATGATCATGCCGATGACGATCCCCGGCGGCCCACCGGGCGGCATGGCAAGAAAAAATACAAAGATGGCAAGCCCGATTCCAGCCACGGTGCCAAGCGCAATACCTCCAATTCGTGCACCGATGACAATGCACGACAGAAGGATGAACAGTTCAATCCAGATCATCTTGTCGATGTTATGAGCAAGGTTCCGTCACCTCTGCCCGCGTAGCCGGCTCAGTAGGTTTGGAACAGCTTCTGCAGCTCCAAGGCCGGTCGCGGCTTGAGCAAGGCCAATGTCAGCAGTATCCTCGATTTCTGTGGGTTGAGTTCGTCGGAAGCGACGAAACCCATCTCGTCGTCATTCACTTCCACATTGCGGCCAACATTTCCGGTGGCCACGCGGCTGCTCCGCACAACCACAATTCCCCTTTTGACCGCCTTGGCGGCCGCGTCAAGCGAAGCCTTATTCATGTTTCCGTTGCCCACGCCCGCAATGACAATTCCTTTGGCCCCATTGTTAACAGAGGCATCGATTAGATCGGGCGGCATGTCGGCATACGCATAAAGAATGTCTACGCGCGGGAGTGTGGTGATGTTGGTAATATCAAATTCGCTTGTCAGAGTGTGCTTCCAGTGTGGCCTGTTGAAGAAATCATTCTTTCCATACGTAGAGACACCGACGAGGCCCCGGAGTGGTGACATGAATGTCTGGACGGCCGTAGTACTCGTCTTAGTAAGCGAATGTGCTCCGTGAATCCAGTCGTTCATGACGAGGAGAACACCGCGCCCTTTCGCGTTCGGATCGCCGGCTACTGCGACGGCGTTGAACAAGTTCAGGGGACCGTCCGCGCTGACAGCCGTCGAAGGCCGCATCGAACCCACTAAGACCACTGGTTTGTCAGCCTTCACGACTAAGTTAAGGAAATAGGCCGTTTCCTCCATCGTGTCCGTTCCGTGAGTAATCACGATTCCGTCGACATCATTATGCTTAAGTAGTTCGTTGCACCTCTTGGCCAAGGTAAGCATGATGCTGAGGCTCATGTCTTGCGATCCGACATTCGAAATCTGCTCGCCCCTGATATGGGCAAGATCCTTAACGCCGGGGACTGCGGAGAGCATTGCGTCGATCGTGACTGCGCCGGACGTATAACCGGCCTGGGTTCCTGTTGCTGCCGCGCCCGCGATGGTCCCTCCTGTCGCCAGGATTACGACGTTGGGCAGCTTTTTCTCCTGTGCGCGTGCGATCGGACTGATCGCAGAACCAAGCACAACAGCGCAAAATAGAAGCTGTTTGAATTGCAAATTCATTGGGGGCCTCCCTCCTGACACGCAACTACTTCTCGTAGTGGCTTTTATCAAGGCCAGTTAATTTTACTGGATCGAGCAACTCTTTGATCTGTTGTTCAGACAGAATGTTCTTTTCCCGGATGATTTCGAGAATTCCTTTGCCGCTCTTGTAGGCTTCCGCAGCTAACTCGGTCGCCCTCTCATAACCCAGCACTGGATTAAGGGCAGTCACAATACCAACAGTCGTTTCCATATAATGTTTCAATGTCTTTTCGTTTAGCGTGATGCCATCAATGCACTTGGTGCGAAATACCTGTGATGTTCTATAGAGCAGACTCTGAGACTCGAGAACTGCGAGACCAGCGAGCGGTTCGTAGGCATTCAATTGCAGTTGTCCGTGATGAGCAGCGAGGCCGACGCTGTGGTCATTCCCCATAACCCGAAAGGCAACGATGTTCATGAGCTCAGGCAGGACTGGATTGATCTTGCCAGGCATGATAGATGAGCCAGGCTGGAGCGCCGGTAGGTTGATTTCGGCTAGACCAGCACGTGGCCCGGAAGTAAGCAGAATTAGATCACTCGCGATTTTAGATAGCTTTACGGCCAAGCTTTTCAGGGCCCCGGAGTAGACAACAAATCCCTGTTGATCCCAGGTTGCCGCAAGCATGTCAGTGGCCGGAACGATGGGTTTTCCCGTCAGCTTGGCCAGGTGCGCCGCACATCTTTGCGGGTATCCTTTTGGCACGTTGATCCCCGTACCGATTGCAGTAGCCCCCATGTTGACGGAATACAGGTATTTCTCGGCGTCACGCAGGAATCTGATTTCTCCTTCCAGGCTGTCCGCAAAGGCGTGAAACTCCTGGCCGGCGGTCATGGGCACAGCGTCCTGCATTTCCGTCCTGCCCATCTTCAAGACTTCGAGGTAAGCCTTCCCCTTCAAGCGGAACGAGGATACGAGCTGCTGAATCTCGTCGACCAGCCTGTCGTTCCGTAGCAGGAACGCAATCTTGATGGCTGTCGGGTAGGAGTCGTTGGTGGACTGCGACATGTTCAGATGATCGTGTGGGTCGACGATGTGGTATTCACCCTTTTTGTGGCCGGAGAGTTCGAGGGCGATATTGGCGAGCACCTCGTTGGCGTTCATGTTCGTTGAAGTGCCGGCCCCGCCCTGATACCAATCGACCTGGAACTGATCGTGATACTTTCCCTTGAGAACCGCGCCACAGGCAAGCTCGATTGCGGCGAGAGTGTCCTTAGTCATCGCGCCGACATCTGTATTGGCTCGCGCCGCAGCTAACTTGACGATCGCCCAAGCTTCAACAAAACCTGGATAATGGTTTATCTGAACTCCCGAAATCTGAAAATTTTCCAATGCACGCGCAGTCTGCACGCCGTAATACGCATCAGCGGGGATCTGCTTGTCTCCCAAAAGGTCTCGTTCGACCCTGACCTTATCCTGACCAACGGCTGAAACTGAAAGCCAACAACTCGTTAGTGCGGCGAGAACTAACCAACTGGTCTTCATCCTTGACTCCTTAAGCCGTTATCTGGCGCTAGCTGTGGCGCGGCGTGGCACTGTGCGTTTTCCCCAGGCCCCACGTCTCGTCGTCCTTATCGAAGATTCACGCATAGAGCCAGACATTATGTATCTTCACTTCGCCACTAATAAGAAAATGCTTTAGAGAAGTTGTATTTGAACGAGAACTGCAGCCGATAGTCATTCACATTAAACCCGTCCTTGAAATTTACCCGGCGCCCATATTGGAACTCGCCGCCAAGCATTACGGTTTTGACGGGATAGTAGAGCAGGTTAGTAAGTGCATAGTGTCCCTGACGGAAGGCAGACGGCTCCTGTGCATCGGAGTTCCCGATATCAGTCATAGAGTATCCGATGGAGCTGCTGAAGCGATCGCTCCAACTGTGATCGACAAATGCGACCAATCCTAGAATGGGTAGCGGCACTCCCTGGATTGGCATCGCCGCGTTGGAGAAATTATTTCTGATCCCGACGTCGACCGGCGCATCGTTCATGTAGTTTTGGATGCCTCTGCCGTAAACAGCTTGGAATTTTCCAATGTCCTTTTTGCTGAATTTTAGGTTAGAGCTCAGATTCAAGCCCCAACCTAAGACAGTGTCGCTTAGATTGAATGCGTCGTTATTCGTATCCACCCAACTGATTTTTCTAAATAGGCCGGCCAGCTCTACATAACCCCATGACCGACCGAGCCGGGCTTCCCACGAAAAATCCGGCATATCGAACTTAGGCTTAACGCCCTGCAGTTCAATGCGGTTGTCATAGATACCCTGATCGGCACTGGCTCCAGGACGCTCAACGGCAATGGTTACTCGGCTCTCGCCCTGAATTGGCATCCACCGAAACTGCACATTGCGAAAGAAGACCATTCCGTGTGGTCCCCAGTACTCAATTGAGTTCGGAAAGACATCAATGTCCATGAATGGACTCCAATACTGGCCACCACCTATCTGTCCCAGTTCTCCGTAGGCGTGGCGAAGGCGAAACGTCGTCTGGCCAGCATCCACGCCAGTTCCAAAAAGCTCAAACTCAAAGATTGTTTTCAAGTCGCCGAGCGGTGTCTTATTGGAAGTTTTGAGACCAAACCGGCTCTGGCGAACGCCCCAAAAGGTCTTTCCGTCAGGTGCAAACTCGTCCTTGAACGCTGGAAGTTTCGTGGGACGAACAACATCAAACCAGTCGGGGTCGTTTTGCTTGAACTGATATCCAGAATCGAGCATGGCCGCACCGTAGATTTCGATGCTTCCCTCGGATTCAGCCTTCTTTTCTTCTGAAGCCGGCTGGGTAACCGGTGGAGGCGCTGCCGCCTTTATCTGTTGCCCCTCTAATGCACTGATCTGTTCCTGGATCGCCTTCAGCCTTTCCTCCAGTTGCTGGAGACTCTGCCTGAGCTGTTCCACATCTGGCTTCGAGTCCACCTGGGCCTGCGCGTGGGCGAACTGTGTCGAACTCAGGGAAGCTAACAACGCGCCAAACTTCAGCCATTTCCGGATGAAGTCAAGAGGGGAACGCAGGAGGGCCGTCCTGCACTGTCGCTGCTCATTTTCGGGATAGCGCATGACGCCAGTTCTATCTTTCAAAGTCATGGCCATGATGCTCCCGAGGTGGGAATCGATTTGTTTTTTTGTGATGAATGTGTTGGACTTAGCCCCGGAAGTGGTTCGTGTAACATCCTTTCTGTAAATTCGGCGAACTCATTGGGCGTGCGGTAGCCGAGACTGCTGTGCGGCCGCTCGCCATTGTATTCGACCATCCAGGCTCCGATTTTCTCCCTGGCTTCGGCCAGGTTGCGGAACCAGTTCGCATTCAAACATTCATCTCTTAGACGGCCATTGAAGCTCTCCACATGCCCGTTCTGCATCGGCCGTCCCGGTTGAATGTGGATCAATTGAATCTTCTGCTCTTCGCACCAGCTCACGAAGTGTTGTGGCTCGTCAGTTCCGGACCGTTATCGCATCGAATCGCTTCCGGCAGTCCTCGTCGTTCGATGATTTGTTCCAGACACCGCGTCACTCGCCTGCTCGACAGGCTGGTATCTACTTCCAGCGCCAGACATTCTCGAGTGAATGCATCCACTACGGCCAGCACTCGAATGCCCCGGCCGGTGGCCAACGCATCGCAGGCGAAGTCCAACGCCCACTCTTGGTTCGAACGCACAACATGCGCTGGCACTGACACAGGCGACAGCCGTTTCCGTCTCAGCCGCCGCACCATCAAACCTTCCGCCCGGTACAGCCGATAGATCCGCTGCGGGCTGGCCGTGACTCCGCGACGGCTCAGCAGCGCGTGCAAGCGACGGTAGCCGTAACGGGCCTTCTGCCTCGCTAGTTCAATCAGTTGCTGACGAAGTTCCGCGTTGCGATCCTGCCGCGGTTCATACCGGTAACTGCTGCGATCCACTTCCAGGAGCTTGCACGCCCGGCGCTCGGTCATCTGGAACTGCTCGATGGCAAAGGCCACATCGCTTCTCAAGCCGGCAAGCTCCAGCCGTTTTTTCGCACGATCGCCTTCAGCGCTTCTTTGTCTAGGCTCAGATCAGCGACTAATTGCTTCAGCCGGCGGTTTTCATCTTCCAGCCCTTTCAGCCGCTGCGCTTCGCTGACATCCATCCCACCGTACTTCGATTTCCAGGTGTAGATCGTCGCTTCGCTGACTCCGATCTCCCGTGCCAGCTCTGGCACTTTGCGACCCGCTTCGTGCTGTTTCAGCACTCCAATGATCTGCTCCTCGCTGAACCGCCCTCTCTTCATCTCCGATCTCCTTTCGTCGTCTCT
>CAYTVP010000091.1:0-5595 GCA_964441675.1 uncultured Solibacteraceae bacterium
GCAGGCTCTCGAAGAATTTGAAGAAGCGCAACGCCGCTACGACTTCCTGAACACTCAACGCCAGGACCTGATCGACTCGATCCGGGATACTGAGCGGGCGATCCAGGAAATCGATGTCGAATCGAAAAAACGCTTCGCTGAGGCATTCGAGAAGATCAATGAGTATTTCCGCGAAATGTTTAAGACTCTCTTCAATGGCGGCCTTGGTGAGATGCGGCTGACCGATCAGGAGAATGCAAACGACAGCGGAATCGATATCGTGGCACAGCCTCCCGGAAAGAAGCTTCAGAACGTCCTGCTGCTCTCCGGTGGTGAGCGCGCAATGACAGCGATGGCCCTGCTGATGGCCATCTTCCGCTATCAGCCGAGCCCGTTCTGCATTCTCGACGAAGTGGACGCGCCGCTCGACGAGCCCAACATTCAAAGACTCACCCGGCTGCTGAAGGAGATGGCAGAGCAGACGCAATTCATCGTCATCACACACGCCAAGCGCACCATGGAAGCTGCCGAGGCGATCTATGGCGTTACGATGCAGGAGCCAGGAGTTTCGAAGCTGGTCAGCGTACGGTTCCGCGATGCCGTAGTGGCGGCAGCATAGCTCCGGCGCTCGCCACAGCTTCTCGCCGTTTCCCGGCAATTGGAAAATGCCGAAACAAAGCGCGGGATTGTTGATGTACCGGCGTAAGAATGATCTGGAAGTGTTTCTGGTTCACCCCGGCGGTCCGTTCTGGCGAAAGAAAGATCTGGGCGCGTGGTCCATTCCGAAGGGTGAATATAGCGAGTCGGACAATCCGCTCGAAGCGGCCATCCGCGAGTTTCACGAGGAAACAGGCTTCACGGCAAACGGCGATTTTCTGTCGCTTGGGACGGTAAAACAAACCGGAGGAAAGCTCGTCACCGCCTGGGCCGTCGAAGGCGACTGCGATCCGGCGAAGCTCCGCAGCAACACCGTGCCGGTACATTGGCCACCGAGGTCGAACCGGCTCCTGCAGGTGCCGGAAGTGGATCGCGGGGAATGGTTTCCGATTGAAGAGGCGCGGGTACGCCTGCTCAAGAGCCAGCTGCCCTTTCTCGAGCGGCTCCGGCAGCAATTGGGCAGCAGCTAGCCGGGATAGTTTGGCGAGTATGTTTGGCTTTCCGGCCGCAATGCCAGTTTTCCGCCGCGAACCCATTTCTCCCCGCGCGGGGCAAGGTGTTTTACCAGCCTCGACCGCCATTCCGCTAATAGCTGACCGCTGGCAGGCGATGCGGCGAGGTCGTTCAACTCATGAGGATCTTTCGCCAGGTCGAAAAGCTGCTCCTCTCCGTCGCGCGCGTGGAAAATGTACTTCGTCCGGCCGTCCGTCAATGCGTTCCAGTGATTTGCGGGCGAGTAGCACACATCATGCTCGAGATCGATCCATTCCCGCCAAGCCTTTTCGGCATCGAGAGCCTTAAAGAGATCGTCACCGTCCAACTCCCCAGCGGCGTTGGCGCCGGCGGCGGCTAGGAACGTCGGCAGAATATCCCGTAGCTCGACAGGCTTCTTTGAAACATGGCCCCTCGGTGTCGACGTAAATCCAGAGGGCCACCGGACCAGCAAGGGAACACGCGCCGACGATTCATACGCGTATGATTTGCGCCATAAATTATGATCGCCCGTCATATCGCCGTGGTCGGAAACAAACAGGATGAGTGTTTCCTCCAGCCACCCGCGTTTTTCGAGGGCATCCAAAATGCGTCCGATCTGTTCATCAACAAACGAAACGGAGCCGTAGTATCCCTGACGAGAGCGGCGAACCTGCGCAGCACCCAGATCGCCATGCCAAAGATCGTCAGCGGAGGTATTTCGCGGGGAGTACTTTGCGGACCACTTGCCGATTCTCGCGGGTGGCAGATCCGCGTCCGCATAGTGATTCATCCAACGTGCCGGCGGATCATAGGGACTATGCGGACGGGCGAAGGAAACCTTGAGAAAGAACGGCTGACGTCCGGGATACTCGCGCAAAAATTCGACAGCTGCGCCGGCTGTCCATACCGTAGGATGCAGCCGCTCCGGGAGAGCGTACTCACGAGCGCGGTGGTCGTTCCATCCGATTCCCGTGGCATCGGGGTGGAGATTCGGAGCTTGCGACCAGAACCAGGATCGATAGTCGCTGCGGAAATCGGACGACATTTCCCTGCCCGATTCATCGAGGAGCATGCGGTGGAAACCGTGAGCATTCCGCTGGGGGTGCCAGTGCATTTTGCCGATGCCCAAGGTGTAGTACCCGGCCTGGGCCAGTGCGGCGGGCATTTCCGTCGCGTATTTGTGGCCCACTCGCCCGTAACCCAGCATTCCATTACGCCAGGGGCCAAGACCTGACAGAAGCGCGGCGCGCGCCGGAGTGCAGGTGGGCGTGGCCGAGTACGCATACTCGAAGCGCGCCCCCTCCGCGGCAATCCGATCGAGGTTCGGGGTTTGGATCGCACGATTGCCGTATGCACCCACACAGTCGAAGCGGTGCTGATCCGACATTAAAAACAGAATGTTGGGTTTTTGTTTGCGCACCTGCCCGCGTCCCGGCGATGCCGCTATCAGGGAGGCTGTGGAAAGAAAAAACGTTCGCCGGTTCATTCCAAGTTCAGTCTAGCCACAGTTCAGGGCCGCCTTTAGCCTGCTGTTCTCTTCCTTTCAAGTACGGTAGTAGCACTGCTGAACATAATTACAGTAAACATGTATACAGTGATTATGTTGACTGCGGGCGTTCCTTGAGACGGTAAAGCATGGCGGATCAATTGGATGAGGCGCCCTTCTATCAGAAGACAGTCGATGAGGTCCTAAGCGTTCTGGAAGCCGATGCGCGACAGGGGCTTACCGCTACGGAAGCCGCGGCGCGGCTTGAACGCTACGGGAAAAATGAGCTGGCAGCCGAGAAGCCGGTACCTGGATGGAGAAAGTTTCTGGCGCAGTTCCAGGACACGCTGGTCGTCCTGCTATTAATCGCCACGGCAATTTCCACTGGCCTTTGGGTGTATGAGCGCGAATCGGCGCTGCCCTATGAGGCGCTGGCGATATTCGCAGTTGTACTTCTCAATGCCACGTTGGGCTACGTTCAGGAAGCGCGAGCAGAATCCGCTATCGCTGCGCTCGGGCAGATTTCCGCAGCACATGCCAACGTCATTCGCGACGGAGAGCGACAGAGTATTGCGGCCGTCGAGGTTGTGCCCGGCGACATCATTCTCGTCGATGAAGGCGACACCATCCCCGCGGATGCGCGATTGATTCACTCTGTAGCTCTACAAACGGCGGAAGCCCCGCTGACCGGGGAGAGCTTGTCCGTATCAAAGGACACTGCGCCAATCGACGGCGAAGTCCAGCTTGGCGACCGCACCAATATGGTTTTCAGCGGTACCGCGGTGACTTATGGGCGTGGTCACGCAGTAGTTATTGGTACCGGCATGACGACGGCGATGGGCCGTATCGCCGGGATGTTGAAAGACGCGCCCGAAGAGAGCACGCCGCTTCAAAGAGAACTCGACCGCGTCGGAAAGATGCTGGGTTTGATCGTCCTCGTTATCGCCGTGGTCATGATCGCGACGATCCTCATTGTGGAGGATGTGCGCGACGCCGGCGATATTGTTGATGTCTTTATTCTGGGGGTCGCGCTAGCCGTGGCGGCGGTCCCCGAAGGGTTGCCCGCGGTGGTGACAGCTGTGCTTGCGATGGGAGTGCAGCGCATGGCGCGCAGAAACGGCATCGTGCGCCATCTGGCGGCTGTTGAGACTCTCGGTTCGGCGAATGTCATCGCTTCCGATAAGACTGGCACGTTGACCAAGAATGAAATGACTGTGCGCGAGGTTGTCACAGCGAGCGGGCGCTTCAATTTCGGCGGAATTGGCTACGTACCCGAGGGCGAGGTAAGCCTCAGCGATGGCGGCACGTTGAACGAGGCGCAACAGACCGAGTTGGAGCGAGCCTTGGCGGTTGCCGATCGTGCCAACAATGCGGTCCTGCAACAGCATGACGGGCGCTGGACGGTGAGGGGAGACCCCACCGAAGGCGCCCTGATTGTCGCGGCGCGAAAAGCCGGATTACAGCCGGAGACACTGGACGGACGCTTTGAACGTATCGGAGAAGTCCCCTTCTCCTCCGAGCGCAAGCTGATGAGTACCGTTCACACCGACACCGAAAACGGCGGCCGGTGGCTCGTCTTTACCAAAGGCGCACCAGACGTGCTGTTGGCACGGTGTACGCAGGAGCTTGTCGGTCGAGAGCCGCAACAACTGGACGACCAGCGGCGGGCCCAAATCCTGGATATGAACGAAACACTGGCCGGCCAGGGGTTGCGCGCGCTCGCTGTCGCATTTCGCTCCCTGCCGTCCGATGCGTTCGACACCGATGAATTCGACGAACGCGTCGAGCAGGATCTTGCCTTCGCCGGCTTGATCGGCATGATGGACCCTCCCCGGGATGAGGCGAAGAGTGCGGTTGCGCGAGCCAAGGGTGCGGGAATACGGCCAATTATGATCACGGGCGATCATCCGAAGACGGCCAGCGTCATCGCACAAGAGCTCGGTATCGCAGACGCCGGACGAGTCATCCGCGGCGCCGAACTGGAAAAGATGCCGGACTCTGAGTTGGCGCAATCCGTCCGGGAGACATCGGTATACGCCCGGGTTAATCCGGAGCATAAATTACGAATCGTCAAGGCGTTGCAGGGTCACAAAGCTGTCGTAGCGATGACCGGCGACGGCGTTAACGATGCACCCGCGTTGAAGACTGCCGATATCGGCATAGCTATGGGCATCACGGGAACGGATGTTGCGAAAGAGGCTGCCGATATCGTACTCGCCGATGATAACTTCGCAACGATTGTTGCCGCTGTTGAGGAGGGGCGGACAATCTTTTCCAATATTCGCAAGTTTTTGCGATATCTTCTTTCCTCCAATGTCGGCGAAGTACTGACGATGTTTTTCGGTGTATTGCTGGCGGATACCATTGGCCTTGAAGCCGACGGCGACGGCGTGGTGCTGCCGCTGCTGGCGACTCAGCTTCTTTGGATCAACCTGGTGACCGATGGCGCCCCGGCGCTTGCCCTCGGAGTGGACCCACCTGCGCCGGCCGTCATGAACAAACCACCGAGACCAGCAGGAGAGGGAGTGATCACCAGGCGTATGTGGTCCGGCATCATTTTTATCAGCACCATCATGGCAGCCGGCACTCTATACATACTCGACGCTTCCCTGCCGGGAGGATTTGTGGAAGGTTCGGGGACGCTTCGATATGCGCAGACAATGGCGTTCACAACGCTCATGATGTTCCAGTTGTTTAATGTTTTGAACGCCCGTTCCGATGATCGAAGCGCTTTTTCAGGCTTATTTCAAAATCAGTGGTTATGGGCAGCTCTGAGCCTATCGTTAATACTGCATGTCGGTGTGGTTTACCTGCCGTTCCTGCAGAAGGCGTTTTCGACCACAAGCCTGAGCTTAGAGGACTGGGTGCATTGCGTGGTGGTTGCAAGCTCGGTCCTGTGGCTGCGGGAACTGAATAAGGTTTTTACCAGAGCACGAGCGCGATAAGTCACCAGGCACACGCATGACAGAATGAAGGGGCTGATGCTCGGAAACGGTACG
>CAYTVP010000091.1:5605-13481 GCA_964441675.1 uncultured Solibacteraceae bacterium
GTACGTCATCGCAATCCGGCACGCCGGCTGAAGGCTCGCCGCCGGAACAGCCGCCGTCACGGCCGTGGCGCACCGAGGGGCTGCCGAAGGGCGAACCTCCTAAACGCCGGCGAAATTGGCTCATACTCGCGATCTGGTTTTTCGGATACGTCTTCTTCTTCGGTGTACTAACGCTCGAAGACCGGATGAGCGATCCGGCTCCAATCTCGTATACCGAGTTCAAGGCACAGGTTGAGAAGGACAATGTAAGCGAAATCTTTGCCCGCGGCAATACGATAGAGGGCGCGCTCAAAAACGCAGCGCCTTTACCCGTCCAGACCAAGGATACCGGCAAGGAGACTCCGGACAAGAGCCAGGACGGCGGGAAGAGCGACGACGCCGGGAAAACCGATGCGGCAAAGGGCGATACGTACGAGAAGTTCACCACCGAGAGGCCTACCTTCGCTGTTGACGATCTTTTGAGCGAGTTAAGCGCGCACGGCGCGACGGTGCGGGCAACCCCGATCGTTCAGCAAAGAGGCACACTGACCAATCTGTTGATCTCGATGGCGCCTTTCCTGCTTTTGATCGGCTTTTATATCTGGCTGTTCCGGCGCCAGAAGGCGGCTATGGGAGGAGGGTTGCTCGGCGGCGGGGGCGCGCGGAAGCCGGTGGATCCGGAAACGGTCCGCGTCACATTTGACGATGTCGCGGGAATTGACGAGGTCGAAGCCGAGATCAATGAGGTAGTCGATTTTCTGCGCAACCCGGGAAAGTATCGCCGGCTGGGGGCACGCGCTCCCAAGGGCGTCTTACTGGCGGGCGCACCGGGTACGGGTAAAACTCTGCTTGCGAGGGCAACCGCGGGCGAAGCCAACGTTCCCTTCTTCAGCGCAAGCGCATCCGAGTTTATCGAAATGATCGTCGGGGTTGGGGCCAGCCGCGTGCGCCAACTCTTTTCGGATGCCCGGAAAGTCGCTCCCTCCATCATTTTTATCGATGAAATCGACACCATCGGACGGACGCGAGGCGGCGCCCGAGCTATCGGGGGGCATGACGAACGCGAGCAGACTCTCAATCAAATTTTGACGGAGATGGACGGCTTCACCGGAAGCGAAGGAGTGGTCGTTTTGGCTGCTACCAACCGTCCCGACGTTCTGGACCCCGCCCTTCTGCGACCCGGACGTTTCGATCGCACAATCATGGTTCACCCGCCGGACCAGGAGGGCCGAGCTGCGATCCTCGCGGTGCATACGCGGAAGGTGCCGCTGGCAGCGGACGTGGACTTGAACCGAGTGGCTTCCGCGACACCAGGCATGACCGGAGCCGACCTCGCGAATCTGGTGAACGAAGCGGCTTTATTGGCGGCACGGCGCGGCGAGGATGCGGTATCCCAGCGTGACCTGATGGAGTCGCTGGAGAAGGTTCAATTGGGCACGGCACGCAACGTGGTAATTCCCGAAGGGGAGCGGCGCCGCACCGCCTATCACGAGGCGGGTCACGCGCTGCTCGGCATGTTGCAGCCAGGCGCTGATCCCGTTCGCAAAGTATCGATCATCCCGCGCGGGCGCGCACTAGGCGTCACGCTTTCCACTCCGGACGTAGACCGCTACGGCTACGATGAGGCGTATCTGCGCGGCCGTATCATCGGCGCCCTGGGCGGCATGGCTGCGGAACAAGAGGTCTTCAATCTCATCACTACCGGCGCCGAAAGTGACCTGGAGATCGTAACGCGGATTGCACGGTCGATGGTGGGCCGCTGGGGCATGTCCGACAGGATCGGGAAATTGTCCGTATTGCCCGCCGAGGGCGATCCTCGTATGGCAGGCATTTCCGACGATTTATTGAATATCGTCGATGAGGAAGTGCGGCGCATCACAGAAGAATGCTACGCCGAGGCACGCCGATTGCTTAGAGAAAATCGGGAGAAGCTCGATCGTATTGTCGAACAATTGTTGATTCATGAAACCCTGGATGAACCGCAAGTTTATGCCGCCGCGCAGATCGAGCGCCAGGCGGCGCTTTTGACGCCTGAGTCGGCTCTTTCCTGATTCATGCTGCCATCACTGAAGAGTGGGAGCGGCTTGCTTTGTGCCGTGATTCTCACCGTGCTCATTGCGAGCTTCTCCGTCACCGCGCAGCAGGCGCCGGCAACACTGCCATACCGTTTAGATGAGTATCTGAAAACCATCGTCCGCACGTCGGCGGCAGAATACAAGCTGCTGGTAGATGGGGAACCGATCACGAAGCTTTTAGAAGCCGACCCCGCGCAGGAAGTGGCCGTTTTCGGTGCCATATGGATCAACGCACCGATCCGCCGGTACGTTGAAGCAGTGGAAGACATCGAGGAATTCGAGCGCGGAGGTGGATTCCTGATTACGAAGCGGATCAGCTCCCCGCCCAGACTCGAAGACTTTTCCGATCTTAAGCTTACCGAAGAAGATATAAAGGATTTGCGGAAGTGTAAAGTGGGCGATTGCGAGGTCAAGCTGAGTGCTCCGGCGCTAAAGAGATTCCGCGAGGAAATCGACTGGAGCAACCGAACTCCCCACTCCGCCGTAAACACACTGATGCGGGAAATTCTTTTCGGGTATGTCAACCGGTACCTGAAAGATGGGAACAACAGCCTGGCGGTCTACCAGGATGCCGAACATCCCCTGTCGGTAGCGCAAGAGTTTCAAACGATAGTCGATCAGATGCCGTCGCTGTCGGATTATACAACTGATATACGCAATTATCTCCTTAATTTTCCTAATAGTGGATCCGATAACATGAAGTCGTTTCTATATTGGCAGGAGACGAAGTTTGGCCTGAAACCGACGATCCGGATCAATCATCTGGCAATCCGGCAAGGTCCGGACGCAACAGTAGTAGCGTCAAAGATGCTATACGCCACGCATTACTTCCGAACGGCTTTGGAATTACGCGCACTGGTGCCGGACCCGTCACGAGGCAATGGATTCTGGTTTTTCACAGTCAACCGCAGCCGAACCGATGGGCTCAGCGGATTCCTGGGGCGTCTTGTCCGAATACGCGTGCGCAGCGAGGTCCGTGACGGACTTCTCGCGGTTTTAAAAGCGACCAAGCGAAAGCTTGAGCAATCACGTTAAGCATTTCGGTTATTGCGTTCTAAAAATGAAACGTTTTCATCCGCGGCTTCTGCCGGATAAGCAAACAGAAATTTTCATACAATAACGACATACCCGTTATTCCGGCGCATGCCCACCTCCGCGCGCATCAACGAACGGTATGAGAAGCGCCAGATCCTTGGCCAAGGCGGCATGGGCGTTGTCTGGTGGGCTTACGACTACGCGTTAAACCGGGAAGTTTCCCTAAAAACAATTCGGGACGTCCGCGATAAGACAGCTCTCGACTTGTTCCGCAAGGAATGCGACATCCTGGCCGGGATGGCGCATCCGAATATCGTCGAGATCTACGACGTCGGCGCCGCATACGAGAACGGAGAGGAAGTTCCCTACTTTGTCATGCCGCTTCTCCGCGGCATGACTCTCGATAAGCTGATCCAGAGCGGCAGCTCGCGCCTCACGGCGGAACGCTGTGTGGATATCCTGACGCAAGTTTGCCGCGGACTCCAAGCGGCGCACGATCACGGCCTGGTTCACCGAGACCTCAAACCGAGCAACATTTTCGTCCTACAGGACGATTCCGTGAAGATTATCGATTTCGGCGTGGCGCACCTCGTCGACGTCCATTCCACGGTGAACCACGGCGGCACGCTGCTTTATATGTCGCCCGAACAGATTATGCTTCGGAAGCCTACGCCGGCTTCCGATTTGTTCTCACTGGGCGTGGTGGCGTTTGAAGCTCTCACGGGCCGGCGGCCATTCGAAGCTTCCAACCGCGACGACATCGCCCGGCGCATCGTATCGGAGATACCTCCCCCCGCGTATCGTGTCGACCCCGCGGTTAGCTTACCGGTCAGCCAGGTAATTCACAAAGCAATGGCCAAGCTGCCCTACCAGCGCTTCGCCAGCGCGAAGGAATTTTCCGACAACCTGCAAAAGGCGCTGCGTAACGACCTGATTGAAACATTCAGCCCGGAGCGGATTGAACCGCGTGTTCAGCGGATTCGTAAGGCGCTTGAAGAAGGCGAGCTGGATTTTGCGAAAGAGGTTATCGACGAGCTGGAATCGGAAGCGGTATTGCATCCGGAACTCGACGAGTTGAGGAAGAGAACCGAGAGCATTCTCGAGGAACGAGCCATCCAGCAATTGCTTGAGACGGCGCACCGCCGGTTCGACGAAGAAGAGTATCAATTGGCTCTGCAGAAGATTCAGGAGATCCTGGATCTCGATGCGGCAAATACCGACGCTCTTCTGCTTCGAGGACTGATTGAAAATAAGCGAAGCAACCGGCAAATCGAAGACTGGCTGCGGCTGGCCCGGCAGCATCTTGAAAATTACGCCTATAGTCATGCGCGCGATGCACTCCAGAAGGTTCTGGACTTGCGGCCAAAGGAAACCAATGCGCAGCAGTTGCTTCTTGAAGTAGATCGGCGCGAACAAGAACACCAACAGCTACTCGAAGAAAAGGGGCAGGCTTACCAGGGCGCTCTGGATGCGCTGGACAAGGGCGATCTCAGCTCGGCGTTGTCCGGATTGGAGCGCGTTCTCAAGATAGATCGGCGCGCGCCCGATACACTCTTACCGGATCGCACCGCAACCTACCAGAAGATCTACAATCAGGTCCGCTCCGAGCATAACCGTTTGGCTAACCTGTATCACGAATCCCGGCAACAACTGGAAAATGGTGACTTTGCAGCGGCGTTAGCAACCTGCGAAGAGGTTCTTGAGCGATCTCCTTCGCATGCGCTGTTCCAATCCCTGAAGTTCGACATCGAAGACCGGCAGAGACAGGAAGTCTCGGCATACATCGCGAAGATCGACCGCGATGTGCATTCGGAGCCGGATCTCGTCAAGAAGATCGGACTCCTCGAAGAGGCGCTTCGCAGATATCCCGGAGAAGGCCATTTCGAGCGCTCGCTGCGAATCATCAAATCGAAGCAGGAGCTGGTGGATTCGATCGTATCGAAGGCTCGCGCAGTGGAAGATAAGGGATTGTTCAGCGAGGCGCTGAACCAGTGGGAAATCCTGCGGAACGTATACGATCAGTACCCGGGACTGGAAGTAGAAACGGATCGTGTCAACCGCCGGAAGCAGCACAAGGAACGCGCTGATCTCAAGGGCAGGCTTGTGCAGAACATCGATCGGGACCTCAGCGCCGGGAACTTTTCGCAGGCGATCGATCGATGTAAGGAAGCCCTCGCCGATTATCCCGGCGACGCGGAACTCGAAACACTTGAGGCGGCGGCGCGGCAGGGATCCGCAAGGCTGGAACGGGCGCTCGTTCTCTTACAGGAAGCGGAGACCGCGTTAGCCGGCGCGAATCCCGCCGGCGGCCTTGAGCTGCTGCGTCAAGCAAATCAGCTGAACCCCGGCAGCGCGGCGATTCGCCAGCGCCTGCTCGATGTGCTTCTGGACCGAGCCAAATCGCTGATCGATGCCGACTGGCAGGAAGCGGAAAAGTATCTACAGCAGGCTCTTGATCTCGATCCCGGCAACGCGCTTGCTCATAGTTTGACAACTCTCGTCAAGGACAGGAAGAACGAGCATTGCATCACTGAGGTGCTGTCGCGGGCCCGGTCTCTGCAAGCCGAGGGCGATGTTGCCCAGGCAGTCACGGTGCTCGGCGAGTCGCTTCAACGGTATCCGGAAGAGAGCCGGCTAACTGCGCTTCGCGAACAGATGCAGCACAGCCTCGAGGAAATGGAGAAGGCCAGCGGACGTAAACGCGACCTCGAGCAGCTTCGTGCAATTCAGCGGGAGGCGGAGACGGTATTTGCGCCCGCCGAGCTGGAGTCCCTATTCCAGAAAACGCAGGCACTGTCGACGCGCTATCTCAACGATCCGGCATTCACGGCGATTTCAGGAGAACTCCGCCAGCGTGTGACCAGGGCGAAATCGTCATCGATGCGTCCCAGCGCCAACGTCGCCCGTCTGACGCGGCAGGCATATCCCCATTCAGCGGATCAACCAGCGACACAGGCGTCTCTTACCGTACACTCGCGCCGTACATCGCAAAATACTACACAATCTGCTCCAAGTCGGCGCCGCCGCATTCCGAATGCGGTATCGAATGTTCTGGCCGAGGTCAGGTTGCTTCCAGGCAATTTCAAGCTTGCGATGCGCGGAAAGCTGCCGTGGCGACGCCTCGCTCCCGCCGCAGCCGTCATCGCGGCGGGAACCCTTTTGCTTGTCAGCCTTGCCCGGACTGTCGTTCCGCGTAACGCTGCCGAGCAAGCGTCACAGCTTTTAGAACAGGCATCTATATCGTCGCCGCTTGTCGTCGATTCCCCGGCCGCCCGCGCGGCATCCGGGCCCGGCATGGCCAGTCCCACCATTCAGTTGATGACGGAGATCGAAGGGACGACCGCGACACTCGATGGTGTGCCGCTCGAAGACCGTGGAAATGGACTGTTGAGCCTCGATCAAATCCCCGAAGGCGAGCAGACTCTTCAAATTATCGGGGCGGACGGCGCAAATGCCTGGCTGGTCCTGCGAATGACAAACAATTCGATCCCCGAAGTCCTGGATCTGAATGCCGTGAATGCACGGGTATTCGCCGCGGCGACGTTTCAAGACACGATGCGCTTTTTTGGTTTCGCTCCCGGCGAAACAGTTCGTGCCGGGTTGTTGGACGATCCGGTGGAAGAACTGGGGCCTCAGGGCCTACAAAAGGACGGTGTCGGAACAGGTTCGAAGATTGTTTTTGTCGAGTATGGAACCGATCGCGGCGAGCACGAAGTGAACGTGGGCTCCACTCCGCTTCTATCGATAGCAGTGACACCGGACCGGCCAACAGGAACACTGGAGGTTGTCGCCGGCTCGACGGATGTTCAGGTATTCGTCAACGGCCGGCGCCGGCGTTTCGTACCGGTGCGCGGGACGTTGTATATGGGGCTGACTCCCGGAAATCTGCGCGTACGCGTGGAACGCGATGGCTATTTTCCGGAGGAGCAGGAGGTTGTTGTGAGGCGCGGCAAATCGACGAAGCTTATCTTCGATCTTCGTCCGGAGCCGCGTATTGCGCGGCTGACCATCCGGAATGCCGCTGGCGTCGAAATCGCTGTTGCCAATCAACCGCCTCAGCGGCCTACCGCGGATGGTACGTTTACGGCCGAGGTAGCGCCCGGACGGCAAAGGATTCAATTCGTCCGCCAGGGCTTCCGTCCCTTGGTCCAGGAGATTGACTTTACGGCAGGGGAGCCGCGGGAGATCGATCTGAGCAAACTGAACTTCGAACGTCTTTCTCTCCCCAGCAACGTGACGATCCAGGCAATCCCCGACTCGACCGAAATCAATGTTCTGTCTTCGGATGGCCGGAAGACTTCTGTGCGATCGGGAGTGTCGAATAGCTATCCGGAGGGCCGGTACAGCATTGAAGCTGGCGCCGCCGGCTACGAACAATATTCGAGCAGCTTCGAGGTCAAGGGCGGACAACCGCGGATGATTTCCATTTCCTTGCGGAAGAAGGTAGCCGAGGTCGCTAAGACGCCGGCCCCGCCCGCGATGTCCGGGTGGGATAACGCATCGGAATGGGCGCTTAGCGACAACGGCTATTACGTGAAGAAGGATGGCAGCGACAGCCTCTACAAATATGGCTCCGGCGTGTTCGAATTCGTTACGCCCTGCAAGACGCGCAACATTGTGAAGTTATTCTCAAGGGGCGGTTGCAGGGCCAACGTCTTCCTGGCCGGCGGCAGCGCCGGCACGCTGACCTTCGAGATCAACGGAAGCAAAGTCAAGCGGAAACTGGGACAGCGGCCGGCCGTAGACAAACAGATGGATTCCAAGCTCGCGGGAGAGATCCGGATTCG
>CAYTVP010000092.1:0-13469 GCA_964441675.1 uncultured Solibacteraceae bacterium
CTCCTCTGTTGGATTACCGCCAGGTTTGCCGCCTGGGCGTTCGACCGCCGCGCCGGTCTCTATGCCGGATTGATATTGGCGACGTCGACCGGTCTGTGGCTATTTACTCGCATTCAGATCCCCGATGCCATTTTGACCTTAACGATCACGATCGCCATGTGGAGCTTTCTGAGATCGCTGGAGGGCGAGCGCCGCTGGGCGGCCGCCGGGGCGGCTGCAATCGGCGTGGGCATGCTACTCAAGGGCTTGATCGCGGCTGTATTTCCGCTGGCGGCCATGGCGATCTTTCTCGTAATTACGGGAGACTGGCGGAGGCTCCGGCTGCTCTATCCAGTCAGCGGCATCGCCATCGCAGGCATCATCGCGCTGCCGTGGCACGTTCTCGCAATGTATGCCAATCCGCCACTCTTTGACTTCACCTGGCGGTCAACACCCGGCGAGTACCACGGCTTCTTCTGGTTCTATTTTTTGAATGAGCACGTATTCCGATTCCTGAACATGCGTTTTCCGCGCGACTACAATACCGTTCCGCCATTCCTGTTTTGGGCGCTCCATCTGGTTTGGCTGTTTCCGTGGTCCGGGGCGCTCGCCGGATCGATCGGACTGGACTACCGGAGTGGCGACCGGGCTGCCCGCACGCGCTTGCTGGCTTTGTGCTGGCTGGGATTCGTATTGGTCTTTTTCACGTTCTCGACAACGCAGGAATACTACTCGATGCCGGCTTATCCGGCGTTCGCCCTACTGATAGCGCCGGCGCTTGCGCAATCGAGCGGGGCCGCACGGAAGGGTCTTCGGGTCGCAGGCGCAGTGTTCGCTGCCGCGGCGCTCGCCATCGCCCTAATCCTCAGCCAGGTATGGAACCTGCCCGCGCCGGGAGATATTTCCGCCGCGCTCAGCCAGAATCCTGACGCTTATACGCTCTCACTGGGTCACATGGGTGACCTCACGCTCGCGAGCTTTGCATATTTGAAGTTTCCGTTAGTCCTGGCTCTTGTCGCCGCGATCGCCGGAAGTGCGGCGATACGAATTCGCACCCCGGCGCTAGCGCTGGTTCCGGCAATGATATTGTTTCTCTTCGCAGCCCGCTCGGCGCTGATCGTCTTCGATCCATACCTGGGATCGCGTGATCTGGCGCGGGCGCTAACGGTTTCTCCCGCAGGGCCGTTGATTGTCGATAACCAGTACTATGCGTTCTCGTCCGTATTCTTCTACGCAGATGTTCAGCGAGCCTTGCTCCTGAACGGCAGAGTCAATAACCTCGCCTATGGAAGCTATGCTCCCGGCGCACCGGATGTATTCATCGATGATTTGGAATTCGCTGAAAGATGGAGTTCATCCGAGCGCTACTATGTCGTGGTAGAGAAGCCATCCGTGCCTCGATTGGAAAAAAGTGTCGGAGCCGCAGCGCTTGTGCTGGTAAAGGAAAGCGGCGGCAAATTTCTGTTTACCAACCTTCCGCTTCCCACGCAGCTTGCCAAACATGGATGAGCCGATCCCCGGCACGTTGATCAACGGCCGCTATAGGATCGAAAAAGAGCTCGGGCGCGGCGGGTTCGGCGTCGTCTTTCTGGCGCGCGATCAACTGCTGATGGAACGTGCCGTAGTGGTCAAAGTCCTGCTCGATAACGACGCGGGCGACGGTTGGTACAGGCGCAAGTTTGAGCAGGAAATTCAGGCATTATCACGCATACATCATCCCGGAGTCGTTTCGGTGGTGGATGCCGGAGAACTCGCGGGCGGCAAGCCGTTCATGGTGATCGAGTTCGTGGAGGGAAGCACTCTGCGTGACGTCATACAGCCGGGCGGCATGGATCTGCGTCGAGTGGCGCGTATTATTCGTAGGGCAGGTCATGCGCTTGCCGCCGCGCACGACAAAGGCGTAGTCCACCGCGACCTGAAGCCGGACAATATCATGCTACGCACAGCGCCAGGCGGCGACGAGCACCTGACGATCATCGACTTCGGTATCGCCAGTGTCGCCGATAAAACTGCGCCCGAGCCGGAAAAAACAAAGGTGACCGGAACCTTCACCTACATGGCGCCGGAACAGTTCGACGGCGAACCGCAACCGGCCAGCGATGTGTATGCCCTGGGGATTATCGCGTTTGAGATGCTGGCGGGCGCCCCACCCTCGGCCGGCAAGCCGCTGTTTGAGCTGATGCTGATGCAGAAGGAGGGGAATTGGCCGAACATCAGCGATCTGCGCCCCTCTGTGCCGGAGGAAGCCGAGGCGGCGATCCGTAAGGCTCTCGCACGCGATCCGCAGGAGCGTTTCGGTGGCGCCCGGGAATTCGCAGATACGCTTGCAGACGCGCTCGATATGGCTCCTGGCACGTCGCAGCTACTCCTCCCCTCCGATCTTCCGTCGCGACGATCCGGCGCCCGGCGCCGGTGGATTGTGCTTGCCTTCCTCGCAGCAGCAGTAGCGGTGGCGGTGGGCGTTTTTTGGGTACCGCAGCCGTGGTTTTCGAGCAAAGAGGCACCAACGGCATCAACACTCCCACCAGGGCCGCCGGAACGGTTGTTTACCTACTGGTTTACCGCACAGCGTTTTATGAACGGTAAGGAGCAGGGATCGCCGTTCATTGTCGCTCGGGAAACCACCTTTCAGGGAGGGGACAAGATCACCCTCGACGCTGAGTTTGGACGGAACGGTTACTTTTATGCGATCAACCAGGCACCGGAGCTTCGGAACGGATTGCCACTATATGTCGCTTTGTTTCCCTCGCTTTACACTGCAAAGGGATCTCCGCAGGTGAAAGAAGGGCACTATCTGAAACTGCCCGAAAACGACCGGTTTCAATTTACTGAAGGCGCGGGCTCAGAGTACGTGTGGCTGATCTTCTCGACGGAACCGCTGTCCGTATTCGCCGGGCTGAAACCGGGAGTAGTGAAGGAGGAATCCCGCGTCCGTCGACTGATGGAGTTCTTCGAAACGCACAAAGACAGAGAGCCAATGCTCCAAACCGACGAACATGCACGGCGCACAGTGGTCCTCTCAGACGAGCCGATTTCGGTGTTTCGCATCGTGTTAACACACAAGTAACTTCGCGCGCATAGGATTTCGAGCATAATCGGTATATGAAGTGGAGCTGCTTACTTGCCTTTTCCGCAGCTTTGGCTGTTTGTCTACAAGCCGAGGAGGGCGCCCGCGTCCTCATACAAGAAGCGCTGTTGCGCCCCCCTGGACCCCGGGCCTCGTCTGCGGAACATCGTCCGCCGGCGCGATACCGTTCGGTCGCCGCGGCAACCGAAATCCGGCCCGCGAAGGATGACGCGGTTGTCGGGATTACTTTCTGGCGCCTGCGCGTTGCCCGTCCGAATGACGACCCCGGCAGCCGATTGCTGCTACTCGACGATGCCGGAATGGAAGTGGAACAGGTTCCGGAACGCATTGAGGCCGGCTCCGCAATCCGTCCCGGCGAGCGAATTCGCCTGTCGATCGAGGTGCCACGTAAAGGCTTCCTCTACGTTTTCGATCGCGAGCAGTTTCGCGATGGCAAGACGGGGCCGGCGCATCTGATCTATCCAAATTTCCAAACGCCCCGCGGGGATAACGCAGTAGCAGCCGGGCGGCTTATCGAAGTGCCGGATCGGCGCGATCGAATCCAGAGCTTTAAGCTTGTGAAAAGCCGGCCGGATCATGCCGGGGAACTTCTGATGGTTCTCGTCTCGCCGACACCGCTCGATCTACGCACGGACAGCCGCACTCCGGCAGTTATCGAAGAAAGCTTGATGTCCAGTTGGGAGCGCGAATTCGGACTGCAGGTACAGCAGGTGGAGTTGGACGGTACTCAAGGGCAGCCCCTTACCGCGTCCGAGAAGAAAAGCGGCGGAGACAAAACACAGCTTCTCACGCAGGAAGATCCGTACCCGCAGACGATGTATCTGGTGAAGAAGGCTAAGCCGGGGAATCCCATCCTGATCAAGGTTCCGATCCGAATCGGCGCCAGCTAAGTCACGCCTCGAAGTGCGGCGGGCTTAGGGTTTGGCGTGCCTTAGGGTTTTACTGCGATCGTTACCGTGGGACTCGAAGCTTGGCTTGCGGAAACAACCACCGGTACTGCCTCTCCCGCGATCGTTCCCGCCGGCACTACCGTGTTGATCTGATAAAGGCCTGTCAGACCGGGCACAAGTCCTGCAAAAGCTACGTCGGCGGATTGCTCACCAATAGTCACTGCCACAGAACTCTGTGTCTTTGCCACAGGAGTTATTGGAGCGGCGAACGCAACATTCACGGCCGGCGCCGTTACCCCGAGTCCGGTTAGGTAGATCGTGATAGCTTGCCCCGGCTGAGCGGGGTTGGATGCGTCTACAACGCGCCCGGTCTGATCTACAGCCAAGGCCTGACCGTCACCCTTCTGGCCTACAGTAAAAACTCCCGGCTGCGCGTCGGTGACAACCACGCTCTCTGGAACCGAGAGGCTCGTACCGCGGCGGACCAATAAGCCTTGCGGCACATTCAAGGGAATATCGGATGGCACTACAGCATTAACCTGCTGATCGTCGGCATACAAAAGCGGAAGAAGTTTGCCGCCCAATGTCACGGTCGTAAGGCCGAGGGTTGTATCGAGCGGAAGAGAATTGGTGCGAATTTGAGTGGAGGCCAGCTTCGAGCCGAAAATGGAGATCAAGGAACCCGGCGCCAGTGGCGCCCGCTCGACGAAACTGGCCGCATTCACCACGCTTCCGGCGTTCACGATCGGGGGATCGACGTTTGTCTCCATTCCGCCTGTTAGCTGATATGAACCAGTCAGGTTTCTCGAACGGTCTTCTGCTGCTACGGTAACGGTCACTTGAGGAGTAATGGCATTGCGGCCTGTCCAAGTTCCGCTCCAGCGGCCTCCACCCAGCGAAGTGAGCGACATGGACGGATCGCCATTGCTGAAAGCCACTGTGACAACTCCAGCTTCGAGCGGCGTTCCACAGTCGTCCACTACGCGAACCTCGATTGGCGTTGGCCATCCGGCAGGAACGGAAAAGTTTGATCCAAACAGAGTAGAGATGGGAACCAGTTGTGTCGGCGTGCATGCAGCGGAGGCGGTACTGCCGTCAGCAGCAGTTGCCCGCGCCGACCCGGCGGTTGATCCTGACGTGCTCCGGGGCGTCGCACTTCCGATATGGCCTACTGCGGCGGCGGTGGCTTCCGACAACAAGCGTAAATCCACACTCTGCGACCGGCTATCGGAGAAGGCGAGATTTAAAAGCCCGTGCCGGTCAGGAACATGGGAGTCCTGCGCTTCGATCATCACCGTCTCGGTCACGCCCGGCTCGAGAGTCAAAGTGGAGGGTTCGATGACAACTCCGCTGATACTCGGCGAAGCGTAAAACTTGACTGGTTCAAGCGCGAGATTCGTCAGGCGAACCGGCCGCCGCAGGGACGATACTACCAATCCTTGGGGCTCTATCAGAACTTGAGCCGGATTGTCGGGTGGGCGAACACGGAGTACAACGGTCAACACCTGCACCATTCCCGGCAGGAGATCCGACTTCACCGAAATAAGACCATAGTAGTCACCGCGGGTCAATCCCGTTTGATCGACGGCAAGCGACAGCTTCCCGGGAGGTCCACCGACACTGCTGACGCCTGTCTGATCGATGATCCGCAGCCAGTTCGGGCCTTCCGATAGCACTTCGGCGCTGGTTGTCCAGGGCAAACCGCCGCCGGTTTCCGCTCCCCGGCTCACAACGGAAACGGATTTCGAGGGGGGGGCTGGGCCGCCCTCGGTGACCTCGAACGTCACACCCACAGGTGTCAGGCCCAGATAGCCGGCCGACCCCGTGACGATCAAAGACACGGGTAGAATGGCCTTGTCTAAATCAGGTCCTTCAACCAGCAGGTTGGCTTGATAGCTTCCCGGCGCCAGGCCCTGTGCATTCGCTTCGAGAGGCAAGCCGGCAGTGTCCCTCCCCGCCGGGACTTGAACCGTTTCCGGAAAACGCAGCCAGTCTCCGGCTCGTCCAAAATACGTGACCCGAACTCGGTACTCAGCTGAGGAGCGACTGGATCGAGCGATCTGAACGGTCCGATTCTCGGGAGAGCCGTTCTCCGGCACCGCAAAACGGACATACTCTGGAACCAGCTTCGCCGGCGACCCTTCGGAACCGGGATCGATCGTGAGCGTATAATTGCGATCTACAGACCGTCCGGCACCGTCGATTACTCGGATTAGGAACCCATGATGCGCGGCCGGCGAGGGAATCCCGCGCAATTCTCCCGCCGCCGTAAGTGTCAGTCCGTCGGGGAGCTTTCCCCCAGTCACCGACCACTGGAGAGGCGGGATGCCGCCGGCAACCCGAAACGCAAGGAAATAATCCTTCCCTTCGACGCCCGTGGCAAGCGGGCTCGGAGTCAGAATCGAGAGCATCCCATCAATCTGGACCGTCACCATCTTCGTGACAGCAGAGGCATCGACGATTCCGGCGTCGGTCAAGGAAACAGTGAATGTATACTTACCGGCAGATGTGGGTACACCCGACAAAGTGCCATCCGCGGCAAGCTCAATCCCTGGAGGGAGCCTTCCGCTTACCCGAGTCCAGCGCATGGGCCCCACCCCACCGGATGCTGTGAAACGAAAGCTATATGGCGCTCCGATACTTCCAAGCGGCGGCTCATTGCCGGAACCGATCGACAGCAAATCGGCGACGACCAAGGTGTAAGCGCGTACAGCCTGTGCGCCATTCCGGTCGCTGACGATTAATTCGAACTGATAGGTTCCCGTTTGGCGCGGAGCACCCACTAGAACGCCGGCGCTTAGCCCAACACCCGGCGGAAGCGTTCCACGGGAGAGCTTGACCGCGGAAGGATCGACGCCTCCGACTACAGTGAAAGGAATCCGTACGGCGCGGTTTCGGAACAGGCCGCCGATCTTCTCCGGAAAAATCGTGGGCCGAGGGCTGATGGTGAGTGTCAGCCTAGAAGTAGCGGTGCTTCCACTGGAATCCACTACCTTGACCGTGAAGGATATAACGCGAGGCGCAGCATTAGTTTGTGGCGAGAGCGAAAGAACGCCGCCTGAGGAAATTCCGATGCCCGGCTGCGAATCGACAACCGACCAGCGGTACGGTGCCACCCCACCAGTGGCGCGTAGCGGGAAAGAGTAGGCTATGCCGGCAGTCGCCACGGGCAAATTGTTACTAGTAATGCTGACGTGACTCGCGCTCTGACCAAAAACCGGAATCGCCGCCGCTACCAGCAGAACGAGAGATAACCCTGCCGGAACAATACCGCGGCGAATCATCGATTCGCGGCTCCGATAGCCTCAATCTTGGAACGAATCTTCCTGCGCAAACCGGGGTCAGACGCCTCCCGCAGAGCTGCGGCATAAATTTCCGCCGCTTGGGCGGAATTCCCCGAAGACGATGTCAAGTCCGCCTGGCGTAAAGTGATCAGCGCGTTCCCGGGCTGGATCCGCCTACACTCGACAAGCTGATCCATCGCACCTTCATGCTGTCCTGAAGCTGCCAGTAGTTCCGCCAGCGCGAGACGAGCAGAAACAAACTCCGGGGTTTGCGCTACCAGTACTCGATATTGAGCTATGGACTCTTCTTGGCGGCCGGTACTCGCCAGATGCCGGGCGACGGATAAACGCGAGGGGACGAAGGAGGAATCGTGTTTCAGATTCTCTTCCCACAGTGCGAAGGCTTCCTCGGTCCGGCCACGCTCAGCAACGAGATCTGCCAGGTTCTGCCTCGCGGCCAAATATGTCCTGAGCCTTTCGAGAGAACTTCGAAACAGTTTTTCGGCCTCCGCCAGCTTGCCCTGTCTTTGGCGAAGTACACCGAGCGCATTCAGGGGCTCGGGGCGTTCCGGCCAATGCTCCGCCGCCAGACGAAACTGTTTTTCAGCTTCTTTCTGGCGATTGATTTCGAGGTAGATCAGGCCCTGGTTATACACGAGGTAAGTCGCCTGCGGAGACAGGCGAATCGCTTCGTCATAGGCCTTCAGCGCCTGTTCGTATTCGCCTCGCTGCGAGTAGGTCAGCGCAAGATTGTGAAGAGGGTATGCCCAGTAGGGGGCCTTGTGCGACGCCTCTACAAAGGCCTTTTCCGCCAAGCCATAATCCGCCTGCTCCAGATACGCGGTACCAAGAGCGTTGTAGATGTAGGCGGCGTCGGGATCCAGCCGGAGAGCACTTTCGAGTAATTTGCGCGCCTCACCATAGTTCTTTTCGAAAATGGCAATTCGGCCTTCGCAAAACTGTAACCGGCTGAGCAAGGCAGGCGTTTCCCCGTTCATCTGCATCGCCGCGTTCACCGTGCGGGCGGCCTCGGCGAAATCGTCCTTAGACATTGGCATCTCGTCGCCGCGCAAGTACCGCAGAATTGTCTTCTGGTTGCGATCTTCGAGCGCCGTCTTCAGTCGATTCTCGACGTCAAGCAGTTGGTCCCGATTCAGCCGCCGCTCCATCTTGATCTGCCGCAACGCGGTGAAGGCATTGTCCGGCTGATCCGGGAGGATGCGGCCCGCGCTCAATGCTTCATTGAGATCGACGGTTTGGCGGAAAAGGATGGTGTGGACCGGCTGGCTCGACGGTGTCCTTGTGATGGTTCTGGCGGCGGACGATTCCTGCGTATCGCCCGGCCGGAAGGTGCCGAGATCGATCCCCTCCTTTGACAGATTGGACACTCCGATATTCATGTCCAGCGTGCCGGCTTCGCGAGGATGCTGCTTGTCGACCGTAGCTTCGGCTACTTTCTGCTGAACGTAATTCACCAACTCATTGACGTTGACTCTGCCATTCGCATCGAAGTCCGCGGCACCATTCAATCCCTGAAGGAGAAAGAACGAAAAGGCGCCGTGCCCCCCGCCATACTGCCGGCCCTCGTAGGAAATCTCTCCCGGCCGGCTGGCCGTAAACAGAAATAGCTGGCTATCTGTCTGTGCCAGGGAATCGAGGGCGGCATTAATCTTCAGCTTGCTCCGGTCCGGAATCGTTCCGATCGTCCCGCTGCGACAGGCATCGATGAATGCGAGCACTCGGGCCGTTTTGGCCAGATCCTCCCGAATGAACTTCTGAACAACCGACATCGAAAGCCCAGTCGCGTTCAAATCCTCCGGATCGCTGTCGTAAGCGACGAGAAAGGCTCCGCGGGACCGGCTGCGGGGATTCTCGACGACAGCCCCGTGGGCGGCAAGGAGAATCACCACGGTGTCCTGCGGCGTCGTCCTCATCAAAAGCGTTTCAAACGCATTCCGTATCGCGCCGGCAGTGGCCTGCTCATTGGTCAGCAAGAGGATATCTTCCGGAGCCAGGCCGCCGCCCCGCGGACTACGCAAAAATTGTTCTGCGGCAAGGGCATCCGCATGCGCATATTTCAGGGGTCGAATCTGCGCGTTCTCATAGTCGGAAATTCCAACCAGCAGCGCATACGTTTTTCCCTTGCCAACCACCTGGGGAGATTTCGCAGGTTCCTTCTTGGCTATTTCCTCTTCCTCAAGAACAAACAGCCTTTCCGTGCCCAACGCTTTTGCATCCGGAAAATCCGCGATCAGCGCGCGATACTGATCGGCTGCTTCGATTGGCTTCCCCTGTTGCGCAAGTGTTTCGGCGCGGGTCACCCGGTCGACCAGACTCACGAAAGGTTGAGCGGGCATTGCGTCGCGGCCCGGGCTGTTCTTCGATTCGCCGGAGGGTTCTTCCAGAAATACGCTGCGCGTACGTGCGACTCCACGCCCGATTGCCTCGCGATCGCGCTCAAGCGGCGGCAGCACGCAAGTAGCCGGTTTCGAAATAGTTACATCCGGGGAAAGAACCAGTTGTTCTGACTGCCGGCACACCGCCACCACAGCCTTTCCTTCAAGGCGGTCCCCCGGGTAGAGCAGCTCGCCAGGGCGGGCAAGAATCGGCAGAGCACTTCCTTGGCGCAGCAACTGCGCCCCTTCCGCCGAAGAGACAATCGCGACAGGAAGCGTACCCTCGCCCAATAGAGCAAGGCTCCATCCGAGTATCAGCAGCAGTTTGACAAGCACGCTCGAACTCCCCCGAGTTCGGGTAAACTTCGCCATTATCTTATCCTGAAGATTCATGCTGCCACGTTTGGTAGCGCTACTGCTCTGCAGCGTGGCGATCGAGTCGCAAACCACACACGGACTGGTTGCCGGCCGTGTTACAGACGCCAATACGTTGCGCCCGATCGCCGGCGCCCGAATACTGCTCCAGAATAGCTTAAACCTCCGGATTGACAACATACAAACCAATCCGTCGGGCTACTATTCAGCCATTTCCCTCCCCCCCGGAACATTCCGATTGCGTGCGGAGGCTGCCGGCTATCAGTCTATAGAAATACAAGAGTTAGTTGTGAGAGTAGCGGGACGCCTGGAACTGAACATTCGACTTCGGGCGGCCGGTGACGTGTGGGAGAAGGGGCAATACAGAAACCTTGAGGCACCGGGCGCGGGCTCCATCGTGACGTTCTTCGGACCGGACCTGGACGAGGTACGTCCCAGGCGGATCGTGACCGGCACAGGAATTCCCGGCATTCTCGAGACTTCCGTCTCAACGGTCGTCCAAGCCTCAGAGATTGAACGGCTTCCCTTGAATGGCCGGGATGTTTACGCGCTGCTGGTGGCCCAGCCGGGAGTTACCGCTACTACCGACAGTACGCTCGGACTCGGTTTCTCCGTAAACGGGCAACGCCCATCTTCGTCAAATTTTCTCCTCGATGGCGTTGAAAATAATAATAGTCTCGTCACCGGCCCGGCAAGCGTCACGCCCCCTGAGCTGATCGAGGAGTATCGGATTTCGGCCAATAATTTTTCCGCCGAGTTCGGACGTACCGCCGGTTTTCTGGCCAACGCCATCACACGCGGTGGGGGAGCATCCTGGCATGGGCTTGGCTACTTCAACTTCCAAAACGATGTACTGAACGCGAATACATTTCAGCGGAACGCAAACAATCTCGCTCGATCCCCGTTTAAGGGATTGCAAGGCGGCGGCCGTGCCGGCGGTCCGATACGGGCGAATCGCTGGTATGTCTCGGCGGGCCTCGATCTCCTCCGCAACCGCGGCTTCGACAACGAAACCACCGTTCTCCTTCCGTCGGCGTCGTTGTTGTCGTTAACTCACCCGGCGAGCCTCGCCCACCAGTTGCTGCAGCAATACCCGGCGGCAGTTGTGCCGGACACCGAAGAACCCCGCGGAAGCGTTACCGTCCGGCCGCCGGTTGGGCTAAATCGAGGAATTTCGTTCGCCCGCCTCGATGGAATTTTCGGCCGTCACCGGCTTTCTTCCCGATACTCCGCCTACATTCTCGAGAATCCGTCGTATACCTGGTCACCCTATCCGGACTTCGTTTCCGGCCTCGATCATGGAGTGCACAGCGCGATGGCGCGACTGGATTCGACCATCGGTTCGCGCGCTGCCAACGAGTTCCGGTTCGGGTGGTCGCGATCGAACTTGGGCTGGGATAGAGCGCATCCGGAAATCCCCTTTTTGAACGAGGCAAGCGGCACGCTGCTGCCGGGGAGTCCGGCGCTCTACAGTTATCGCAACCGTACCTCGACGTATGAAATCGGCGACAGCGTAACGCTGGTCCGTGGAAATCATATTCCGAAGTTCGGAGGCGGCATTTTTCACTTCCGGCCTGGCGGTTCTTTCTCTCCGGCACAGCAAGGGATGTTCGTCTTCGCAGACCTGCTGGATTTCACAATCGATGATCCGACGCTCATACAGGCACCTCTCGACCGGAATCGTCTGCCCGCCTTCGAGCTCTTCCAGCCGGACAGGCAGTGGTCGCGCAACCAGTTTTATCTTTTCGGCCAGGACGTCTGGCGTATCACAGACCGGCTGGTGCTGAATTATGGGCTGCGATACGAAAGCTTCGGAGCGCCGCGGACTTCAGGGGACACATTGCTCGAGCTTGGCCCAGGCCAATCGTTCGACGAGCGGCTGAGGAACGCCTACTTTCAGACTGTCAGCGATCAGACACTATGGTCGCCCGACCGCAACGACTTTCAGGGGCGTCTGGGCATCAGCTTTTCACCGCGTGCCGGCGGGAACCTGGTGCTCCGGGCGGGGTACGGAATTTTCCAGGACTACCCGTTCGACAATCTTTGGCAGACCGTTCGGAACAACAGCCTGGTGATGCCGAATCTGTTGCGCCTGGGCCCCGGCGGCTACAACTATCTAACGCCTCTCGATCAGCAGCTAGCTCAGTTTGAGGGCCAACCCATCGCGATCGGGTTTCCATCCTCCACCGCGATCGATCCGAACCTGCGTAACGGCTATTCGCAAACATTCTTCGCCGGCGGTCAATGGAGGGTGCGGCGATCCGTCTTCGCGGAATTGAATATGACAGGAACACTGGGGCGAAAGCTCATCACGAGCGATGTTGTCAATCGGGAACAGGCGGTGAACTCCAGCCTCCCCGAAGTGACATGGCGTAGCTCGCAAGGATCGTCCCGCTATTTCGGATTACAAGCCCTGGCCCGCTGGACACCGCCTTACGGCCTCCTGCAGGCAGCCTATACCTGGTCTCATGCGATAGACAATCAAAGTGATCCGCTGGCGGGTGACTATTTCGACCTGCGCCAAACGCGGCCGGGGTCCGCAGGCACTTCAACCCGCGCACGATTCGATCTCGCACAGGACTCGAGCGGCGACCTGGGCAACTCCGATTTCGACCAGCGGCACAGCCTGGTTTTCTATTCGATCTGGAACTGGAAGGGCTTCAGCTTCTCGCAATTAAGCGCGCTGCGCAGCGGCTCTCCTTACACTGTTCTGGACGGGTATCGCCGTGCGAACGTGATTGGGAATGCGGCCGTCGACGAGGAGGCGCCGGGCGGGCGGCGCTTGCTGGATGCCGCCGCGTTTGAGACTCCCGCACCGGGACAGCCGAGTAACATCGGCAGGAATGCATTTCGCGGTCCGGGCTATATCAGCTTCGATGCTTCGATCGCGCGAACGTTCCGGCTGACGGAATCGAAAGGCTTCACGATCCGCGCGGATGCATATAACCTCTTCAATCACGCCAATCTGGACAACCCGCAGTGGCTGCTATCGACGGAGGATTTCGGGATCGCACAATACGGGCGACGCAGCCGGTCCACCGGCTTTCCGGCGTTAACGCCTCTTATTGAGACTCCCCGGACACTGCAGTTGATGTTGCGTTTTGAGTTCTAATCGCGCTTAACGCGCCGGGATTTGCAACAGTGGATGCATCTCCGGCCGGAAGGCCCAGGTACTTTTCGCGGATCAGCCGCCGAACCACTTTGCCGGACTGAGTTTTGGGAAGCTCCGGAATCGTTTCAATAGCATTCGGGCGGAAAGTGGGACCCATCGTCCGGACCACATGCGCCGCCAGTTCGTCCGAAGCTACGTCCGCTTTCAGGACGACAAACGCAACAATTCCTTCTCCCTTTCTCTCATCCGGAACCCCAATGACCGCTGCTTCGACGACAGCCGGGTGTTCCATTAGCGCTTCCTCGACCTCGGCTGGACCGACCTTGCGGCCGGCAACATTCATCG
>CAYTVP010000093.1:0-13464 GCA_964441675.1 uncultured Solibacteraceae bacterium
TAATCGAAAGGTGCCGTCGCTCGACCATATTTTTGACACGCCGGGGCGCCCGGGATTCGGGGATCTGATTACGGGTAACGCCGAGCTGGAACGTACGCTCCAGCCGGTGATGGAGAATGTAACGCTAATCCCCGGCGGGAGCAGGGAGAGGGAATTGGCTTTGCCAGTGAGCGCGCGGATCTTTGACTCGCTGCGTGCGCGTTTCCGATATGTGGTAGTCGCGGCCGCGCCGCTATTGTTATCCTCCGAGGCCATTACTCTGACTACTCAAAGTGACGGTGTTGTCGTCGCTTTAAAGGCCGGCCGCCGTCAACGGGATGAAGTGCGTGAATTGCAGCGCGAAATCGTGCGATTGAAGGGCCGCCTGTTGGGCGCGGTGCTGCGGGAGCAAGGCTGATGCAGGTAGCCGCCAATCCTACAGGTTTCTCTGCTACGACATCGCCGCCCACGGCGAAGAAGATCCGCGCGCTTCACCTGATTCACTCCGTTTGTCATGGTGGCATCGAAAGCGCGATGCTGAACTGGGTTCTTGGGCTCGAAGCTCATACCAGCGTGGCGCCCTACGTGGCCTGCCTCGCCGGCGACCGGGGGCTGGAAGCAGCTTTTCTCAAAGCGGCCGCCTCTTGCGGAATCGAGCCGGTGCACAAAATCGGCTGGAGCCGCCGAAAGCCGTTTCTTAGTGCGGCGCGCGAGCTGGCGGCGTTGGTCAAAGATCTTCAGATTGACGTCGTACACACACATGCCTATTACGGCGACATCCTTGGCGCGTTGTTGAAGCGATTCTCCCCGGTTAAAGTTGTCTCCACTGTCTATGTCTGGGAGAAGTACGAGCTTCACCGCCAGATCATGCAGGCTCTCGATTGGACTGCGCTGCGCTTCGTGGATAAGGTGACGGCTCACTGTGTAGAAACAAGACGACGCACGATCCGCCTGGGTTTCCGTGAATCTCAGGTTCCGCTCCTGATTGCGGGATTTCCGGACTCCGGACCACCTCCCACGCCGGAACGCCGCGCCGTGTTGCGGAGAGACGCAGGAATCAAAGAGGACGAGATCCTCATGGTGAACGTCGCGCGGATCCATCCCGAGAAGGCGCACGACCAACTGTTGCGGAGCTTCCGCATCGTGCATGACCGGCATCCCAATACCCGGCTTTGGATTAGCGGGGTCGGATGGAAGTATCTCGAGGACGAGTTACTGGCACTTCGTCAGTCTCTGGAGCTCGAAGGTGCGGTCGAGTTTGTCGGCCACAAACCCAATCTTTGGCCGATGCTGCACGCGGCGGATCTAATGGTGCACTCCTCGCACGCCGAAGGAGTGCCTATTGCCGTCCTCTATGGCATGTCGGCCGGCTTGCCCATCGTCATCTCCGACGTTGGCGGCGTGTATGAAGTCATTCACAACAACCAGACCGGCGTCCGTGTGCCGGAGAACGATGTAGAAGGCTTCGCCCGGGCCGTTTCGGAATTGGTCAGCGATGAAGAACGCCGGCGCGGTATCGGAAAAGCCGCCCGCGATTTTGTCGTCAATAAGTATTCGCTGGCGCTCGCTTCTCAACGGGTCGAGGAAGTGTACCGGGAGGTCTTGTCGCAATGAAGATCGCTCTCTTCCTGGGTAACGCGGGCAAGAACTCCGGAGGTCCGGAAGTGTATGAGGTCGAGCTTCTGCGATCTCTTGCAGCAATCGATAAGACCAACGATTACCATCTGTTTTTTCTGTTTCCGGAAGGACCGGCGAAAGTCGGGCATCTGCCGGAAAACTTCACAACTCACACGTTTTCGGGCGGCAGCCGGGCGATGAAGCTGGCTGTTACTCTGCCGGTCGCGCTGCGCCGCCTCCGACCCGATGCCGTACATGCCACGTTCATCCCGCCGGTGATTGCTCCTCCGCGCCTTGCCTACACGCTTCCTTGCACAGCGGTGTTCGAGCAGCCGAAATATTATCCGCTGGCGATCCGGCTGCGCCTCCGGCTTCTTTGCGAGATTGGAATCCGGAAATCGCAGAATGTTGTCTGCATTTCCCGCCATGTGCGGGACTGGGTGCGAAGCGCTACCGGCATGGCGGAGGAACGCCTTCCGCTCGTGCCGCTGGCCTCGAGCAGCGCCTTTCGTCCCATGAGTTTCGAGGAACGGCGGGACATCGTCGTCGACAAATACGGCTTAAATTTTCCCTACTTCCTCTTTTCAGGGCGTTGGGAGCAGCGGAAGAATGTGCGCCGCATTGTGGAGGCCTTTGCGAGGTTCAGGCAAAATCGTCAGACCGAGATCAAGCTCGTCCTCACCGGCGAGCGGACATGGGCGGCGGCAGAGGTGGACCGCGTCATCGCTGACCACGGCCTGGAGGAGCATGTTGTCGATTTGGGCAAATCGCCGCTGTCGGAATTGCCGGCGCTTTACTCCGGTGCAAGGGCATTGATTTATCCATCGCTATGGGAGAGCTTCGGCCTCCCGATTGTCGAGGCGATGAGTTGCGGCACGCCGGTCATCACCTCGAAGGTGGCGGCGATGCCCGAAACGGCGGGAAATGCGGGGCTGTTGGTGAACCCGCGGGTTGTGGAGGACATCGCGGGCGCGATGGATCGGATTGCCGGGGATGACGAGTTGCATCAACGACTCAGCATTGCCGGCTTGGAACGCGCCCGTAGCTTTACCTGGGATCGTACTGCAAGAAGATCGCTTGAAGTCTATTTCCGGCTTGGGAGCCGGACCTAAGAAAAGGAGCAAGACAATGGAGTCGCCAGCTGTAGTCATTCTCTGCGGCGGAAAGGGTACCCGCTCGTATCCCTTCACTGAGTACATGCCAAAAGTCATGATGCCAATTCATGGAACGCCGATTATCGTGCACCTGATGCGGATATACGCTTCGCAGGGATTTACCAACTTTGTGCTTGCTGCCGGCCATCGCATGGAAATGCTGGTAGATTACTTCGCCGGACGCTTTCCCGACTGGCGGATCCGGATCGTCGACACCGGTGAAGACGCCGACACCGGCGACCGCATCCTGCGCTGCGGAACGTATGTCGGGGAGCGATTCTTTGCCACCTATGGCGATGGATTGGGAGATCTCGATCTTCATGAACTGCTCGATGAACACAGGAAGAATGGCGGGCTGGTGACGATCACGACGGTTCCTCTGCGCGCCCAATACGGATTGGTCGTTTTCGGCGAAGAAAACAGAGTGGAGCGGTTCGAAGAGAAACCCATTATCCGGGATTACTGGATTAATGCCGGCTTCATGGTGATTGAGAAAGAAGCCCTCATGGATTGGAATGGCCGAAACCTGGAGTCAAACGTTCTTCCGACGTTCTGCCGGAGAGGTCAGCTTTACGTTCACCGGCACACCGGATTCTGGAAGTCGATGGACACCAGCAAGGATCAGCAGGAGTTAGAGCAGTTGTGGTTTGCAGACGAAGCCCCTTGGACCACGGCGGCCAAGGCAGTCGTAACAGTTCCGTAGTTGTAGTACCGCCAACAACACTTTAAGGAACAACCGTGGGAACACAAGAGACGAACCTCGACAGTTTTTGGAAAGACAGGCCTGTACTTGTTACCGGCGCAACAGGCCTTCTAGGCAGCTGGCTCACACCGGCGTTAGTCCGCCGGGGCGCCAATGTCATCCTCCTGGTGCGCGATGGCGCGCCAAGGAGCCTATTGGTACGCGACGGTTGGCTGGGCCGCCTGCCAAGTGTGCATGGGTCGCTAACAGACGATGGTCTGCTGCGCCGGACAATGGCGGAGTACGCCGTCCAGACGGTCTTCCATCTAGGCGCTCAGACGTTGGTGGGCGTGGCTAAATCGGACCCGGTGGGAACGCTTGAAGCGAACGTGCGCGGCACCTGGATCCTGCTCGAGGCAGCCCGGCAGACGGGCGTCAAGCAGGTATTGGTTGCCTCCTCCGACAAGGCATATGGCGAGTCGGACAAACTGCCTTACCGCGAGGACTATCCGCTCATCGGACGCTTTCCTTATGACGTCAGCAAGAGCTGCGCGGACTTGATCTCTCAGATGTACGCGAAAGCCTATTCGCTTCCGGTTGGAATCGTTCGATGCGGCAATTTGTTTGGAGGAGGCGATCTGAACTTCAGCCGGCTCATTCCCGGGGCAGTTCAGGCCACGCTTCGCGAAGAACAGTTCCGCATTCGCAGCGATGGCAAGTTCACTCGCGACTTCCTCTATGTCGAAGATGCAGTCGAAGCCTATATTTGTCTGGCGGAACACCTGGCAACCGACCCGACGCTGGCCGGACAAGCGTTCAACTTCGGGCTGGGTCTTCGTCTTACCATGCTCGACCTAGTGGACCGGATCCTTGCCGTTATGGGACGCCCCGGGTTGCGGCCGATTGTTGAAAACATTGCCAGCGATGAAATTCGCGATCAGTATATGGCGTCCGACAAGGCGAATGCGTTGCTCGGATGGTCTCCGGTTTACGGCATGGAAGAAGGTCTCAGGCGAACAGTCGCCTGGTACAGCGCCTATTTTTCAGAAGTGTTAGCTGAAGCGCCGCAGGTTTAGATAACACAAAACAGGAAACGGAAAGGGAGATTATGCCAGTTCGCACTTATCTTGGGGATTTACGCTACAACTACTCAGGAGTCGTTGCCAATGACTGCATGCCCCTTGGCGTGGCAACGATGAAGGCTGTCATGGACCACGTCGATCCTTCGGGAAGCGAGATCCAATCCCGGCTTTTCGTGTACCCGGACCGCCTGATCGATACCATAAAGCGGGATCCGCCGGACGTTCTCATGCTCAGCAATTACGTGTGGAACGAGGCGTTGAGTCATTTCATTTTTCAGGTAGCGAAGCGTGTCAATCCCAACATCTTGACCGTGATGGGCGGACCGAACATCTCACTGGAGCCGGAGCGGCAGATCGACTACGTAAAGCAGCGTCCGTGGCTCGATGTCTATGTTCTCGGCGAAGGAGATTTTCTGGCCGCCGATATCGTTAGACAATTCGGGGCGGCTGGCTTGTCCTTGAAGAAGTTCGGTGAAACAGAGGTACCCTCCTCGGTATACCGCAATGAAGATCGAGAACCGGTACGATCCACGGCAAAGCCACGCCATAAGGAAATCGATGAGATCCCCTCAGCCTGGCTGACCGGGATCCAGGACGAATTCTTTGACGGCAAGCTGGCGCCGATGATCGAAACGAACCGGGGATGCCCGTTCACCTGTACCTTCTGCGTCCAGGGCACCAGCTACTACACGAAAGTTCACAACTTCAGCGTTGACCGGGTCAAGGAAGAAATTCGCTATATCGCGCGGCGCATCAAAGAGTTCTCACCGAAGATGGGCACCTTACGCATTGCCGATTCGAACTACGGCATGTTCGAGCGCGACATCGAAATTTCGTCCTTCATCGGCGAAATGCAGGCCGAGTATAGTTGGCCCACATTTATTGACGCCACGACCGGAAAGAATCGCGCAGACCGCATCATCAAGTCGGTCGAAAAGGTGAACGGCGCACTCGTTCTCTATCAAGCCGTGCAATCCCTCGACGAGGACGTTTTGCGGAACGTCAAACGCCAGACGATCAAGCTCGATGCTTATAAACAGCTCGAGGTGCATATGCGCGGACGTGGCCTGAAGGCCGTCAGCGACTTGATTCTCGGCTTACCGGGCGAGAGCCTGGAGAGCCATCTGCGCGGGTTGCACTCGCTGCTCGATAGCAACATCAACCAGATGCATAACTTCCAGGCCATGATGCTGAAGGGTTCGGAGATGGAAACGATAAAGGCCCGGGAAGAGTTCCGCTTTGGAACCAAGTTCCGCATTCTTCCGAAGAACTCCGGCATTTATGATTCGGAGAAGGTGTATGACACTGAAGAAATTGTGGTCTCGACGGACACCTTACCGTTCGAAGACTACATCACCTGTAGGAAATGGCACATGGTTTCGAGCGTGTTCTGGAATGACGGCTGGTTCGAACACGTAGTGCGTTTTGTTCGCGCCCAGGGCATCCGCAACAGCGAATGGTGGTCGCGATTACTGCCCGCTATGGAAGCCGGTACACCGCCCATTCGGGAGTTCCTAGACAGCTTTGTATTCGAGACTCGCAATGAGCTGTTTGACACTCGCGAAGCTTGTATCGACTACTACAACAGCGACGAGAACTTCCGCCGGCTGCAATCCGGCGAGATCGGCGATAACTTGATGTACCGCTACCGGGCCATCGCATCCTTCCATTTGTGGGATGAGATCTGTGCCCTGGCGATGAAAGCCACCCGGGAGCTCTTGATCGAACGTGGGGTCGATGTCAGGATTCCCTATTTCGATGAGTTCTGGAATGACTTCTCCGCGTTTGTCCACCATCAACATGCGTCAGGACGCGAAGTTGAAGAAGTTCTTTCCGATACTTCTTGCGAGCTGAATTACGACATTCCGGCATGGATCGCCGCAAACGACTACTCGGATCCCACTCCGTTCCGTCTTCAGGACCGCACGCCATTCGAATTCCATTACACCGAAGAGGGTATACGAGAGATGGAAGCGGCGCTCAGCACGTGGACGACGAATATCAAGGGGCTTTCGAAACTAGTTACCCGCATCAAGCTGGACTGGCAGGTGCGCGAGTGCAGCCGCAGCGTCGTTGCCCGGAAGATTTCCGCGGTAACCGTCGCCTAGGCGCGGAGGGACTCTACGCTGCCCAAAGTCACTCTATTCAACTCGGGAATTGCGCTCACCGGCGCGGGCGGGTTCATCGGAACGCACCTTGCGAACGCTCTCAGCAGGTTCTCTGAATCCCAAGACTATGAGATTGATGTCTGTTCGCCGGAATCGGTGGGTTCTCTGCGCCCGCAGAACCCGATCCACTCACTGATCCACCTCGCGTCGGCGGGAACGGTGCTCACTGACCTCGCCAGCATTCCGCGGATGCTCGCCGTTTCGGTATCCGGTCTCCTGAATACGATCGATGCATTGAAACCGCATCGCGTCATCGTTACTTCTTCCTGCGCCGTATACGGCAACTCTTCCCCCGAAGGTAGCCCTCCAACCTGGAAAAGTGTCCGGCCGGTTGGCATTTACGGGATGTCCAAAGCCATCGCCGAGAGGGCGGTGGAACAGTGGGCGCGCACGACAGGATCGCCTGGCATCATCCTGCGGATGGGCAATGTCGTGGGGAGCGGTGGCGCTGGTTTGATTGGGTATCTTGTGCGTCACGCCGTCAAGCATCCCGATGGAGCCGTACCAGCTGGAATGCGCGGCGGCGGCCGGATTATCCGGGACTATGTGCCGGTCGATTATGTTGTCAAGATAGTCGAACGGGTGCTAGCCAAAGACCCGGTGCGCGATACCACCATATATAACGTCGGCTCCGGCAGGACCATGAGCAACGGCGAAGTTGCCGATATCGTCAAGGGATGGCTCGCCCGCCAGGGATACGCCTTGAACATCGCATTTCAAGATGAGCCCGCACCAGGCGAGGCAATTCATAGTGCTCTTGAAACAGGTGTAACGGAGAAGGTACTGGGGCTGCGGCCACCAACCGAACAAGACGTCCACGAAGCCATAGTCGCCGCCGCGAGTTCTTGTCTTTCGAAGACCATGTCCGAGGACCGTTTCATCCCCGCGAACCGCTGATAGCCGTCTGGCTCGCCGCCGTCAGTTAGAATCGGCTCGACGTTACACATTTCGCTCCTTTCTCTTCTCGTTCTCGCATTTCCCGGTAGAGAGGACGACATCTGTGACAAATCAGCTTCACACCAACACTCACGACTTCTTTTTTAAGGCAGGTCGGTAACATGTTTCACGTATACAGACCTTTCCGGCTTCGCATTCTCAGCAGTCTGTCGCTGACGACGCGAATCCTAACAGCATTCGCCTTGGCTGGGCCCTTATTTGCCGCGCGGGAGGAGCCCAACTGGAATGATCTACGTTATAGATCGGCTGCACTGTTGAAGGCTGCACGCCTAGCTGAAGCGGAAGACCTGTTAACAACGAACATAGTAACCGCCCGGCAGCGTGGTGAAGTTAGTACCGGCATGGCCGAGGCACTGAGCGACCTCGGCGCCCTGTACCATGACTCGGCACGGTTTTCGGCGGCAGAGCGCGCGTACAAGGAGTCTATCTTTCTTTGGGAACGAGTGCCGGGAACTCAGCCCAACCACGGCACAACGCTTGGTAATTTTGCCGCTCTGCGCCTCGCGCAAGGGCGACCGTCGGATGCGTTAAAGCTGTATCGTCGAGCCGCCCACGTTCTCGGGTTCACTGATGACACGGCGGATCCGAAGTTGATTTGGATTTCCTGCGGCATGGCCAATGCCTACTGGGAGACCGGACGGCGCGACGACGCAAAACGGGCGCTCGATCATGTGTTGACCGTACTGCCCTCTCCCGGTCACGAGTCGGAGCTTGCGCTTGCATTGTTTCAGCGCGCAAAAATCGCGTGGGAAGAGAATCAGCTCTTTGAAACCGAGCAGCTCATCCGGCGCGCGATCGGCATCTGGAAGGAGACGTTGGGACCGCTCCATTCTCCCTACTCATCAGGGCTTACCAGCCTTGCCGTCCTGATCTCAAAAAGAAATCCGGATGAGGCCGAACAACTCTTTCGTCAGTCACTCGAAGTAACTGCAACCCGGTTCGGGCCTGGCCATGTATACGAGGGCTACACTCTCGTGCTATATGCCAGGCATCTGAAGGATCAGGGGCGAAAGAGCGAAGCGAATAAGCTGAAGCGTCGGGGCGAGGAGATCCTTGCCAGACATTCACGCGATAACTCGCTAGGCCACACGATCGATGTCACTGCCTTCGCGCAACTGAGGAACAAGCGCCTGAGCCACTAGAAAATGAGCTTCAGACCAAGCTGGATCAGTCGTGCGTTGTTGGATTGGCTGCCGAGAATGCCGAACGTCGCAGGGTTGTTGATATTGGACGAGAGACCTCCAAACACCACACGATTCAGAACGTTATAACTTTCTCCGCGAATCTGTAACGCCAGCGCTTCGGTGAAACGGATATTCTTGAAGATCGAAAAATCCTCATTGAAGTAAGCTGGCGTGCGAACGTGAGGCATCCGAGGCGGAGCATTGCCTATGGTAAAAAGCCCAGGCTGTCCGAACGCATCCAGGTTGAGATAACGATCGCTCGCTGGGTCGAAGGACCCCATGTCAACCGATGACCGTACATTGTCGCTGACCCAGTTGGGCCGGTTGCCGCCGCCAAATAACGGAAGCGCCGGACCGCCACCAACTGCAATCGGCGTTCCGGATCGGTACGTATGAATTGCGTTGAATGCCCATCCCCCGACCAACAAATTCATAACAGTCCCAGCGCCCGACAGAAAACGTTTACCGCGGCCGAAGGGTAGGTCATAACTCCAGGAGGCGGTGAGAACATGCGTCTGATCGGAAGGGACCATCGATTTTTCGAGCTTGCGGTTGAACGTATCGATGCCACGCGCCGCACCGCCGCCTCCCACATCTCCGAAGATGTCGCCTCCCGGAAAACCGATATTTTTCGCGAGCGTGTATGCGACGAGAAACGAGAGTCCGGAAGAGTACCGCTTCTGCACGCGCATCTGCAACGAGTTATAAAAGTTGTACCCCGTCGGCTGATAAACGTCGTCGACGTTTGTGTATTGAGGAAACGCTCGCAAAGCCTGCGCCACTGAACCGCTAAAGCCTGGGAATGGAGAGCTGATATTCGCCGCCGCGGCTTCCGGCGAAGTGATGCTCGCGTTCAACGTCTGACCCAGGCTGAGATACATCGGATGCAGCTGGTTCGGTACTGATAACCCCGTCCACGTTCCGCTCGATTTTGTGCCAATGTATGCCAGATCAAGATTGACTCCAAAGGGCAGTTCGCGCTGGATGGCGAAAGTCCAACTCTGCGACGTGGCCATCCGGTTCGCGTGTTCGTTAATCATCGTTACGCTGCCATTGTTGTTTAAGGATCGATCGAATACCGGCGGCATAACGGGATTGGCCGGGAAGCCCTCGTCGAGACTGAAGGCCGGTGTGACTCCGGTGTCTGTCGTCGTATAGGATGGCTGCAGGCCAAAGCCTGAGCACCAGAATTGACAGCTATTCATACGCCCCACTGCTGTTTCGACGCGGAAAATGCCATAGCCGGTTCGGATTACTGTCTTTGGAGTGAGGGCATAGGTGAGAGCAAACCGGGGTGAAAAGCCGGTGGTGTATGCCGGTATGATTTCATTTCTACCGGTGCGGCCCGGACCGCTGCCGAGAAACTTTAAAGCTCCTGGGAGGTTGCCGGCCGCGGGGTTCAGAATGCTGCGATCCATGAACGAAATAATGCCTTCCCGCTCGCGCACATAGAACGGCAATTCGTAACGCAGGCCCATGCTGACAGTCAACCGCGAGCTCAGCTTTAAAACGTCTTCGAAGTAGAGCGCCAGGAACTGATCGTTGTATTGACGCACCGGCGCTGGAACGGCCGCATTCGCCGAGTACACCTCTCCCAAGAGAAAAGATGCGAACGGATTGCCGAAGCGAGCGAAGTCGCTGCTGTTTGGCAATGAGGTGGAAAGGGCATTGAAGTTGAATGTTCCCCCTTCGTTACGGCGGTCGAGCACTGTCATGCGGCGGTACCGGAACGAGCCTCCGAATTTGATTTGGTGCCGGCCTTTCACCCACGCGACGTCATCTGCCCCGCTCCAATTCTGGAAGAACTGAGGATCCGTTCCATTGTTGGCCGCATTGCCGAGACCGGTATATGGAGTGGGTCCGGCAAAGTTTAAGGCCGGGTAGCCGCGAGCGGAAAGAGGAATCCCGGGAATTTGCAGCGTTTGATTCCCTTCCCTGGGGTCCAAGAGCCAGCGCGACCAAGTGGGACTGGTCGGCGTGTATCCGAAGCCCAAACGGTTCAATAGTGTCGGACTAATTGTGTATGTGTGATTCAGGCGAAGCCCGCTGGCTGTGGTCGGAGTCACTCGATATCCCGGATTCAGTTCACCTGCAACAGCGCCATTAATTGTCGTCTCTCCGCGGACCCACCAATAGGCGCCCGAAAGGCGTTGTTTGCTGTTAATTTGATGGTCGATCTTCAGGCTCCAGTCATTGTCAGTGCTTGGCTGATTCTGACGGCTGCGATAGTTATTGAAGAAGCCGGGCAGATCGGGTTGTGGAATCAGAGGTATGGTTCGTGACGCGACACCGCTGATACGGTTCGCGGGAATCTGATTGTTCGGAAAGGGATCGCGTTGAAAACCGCCATTCCCATCCGGAGCGGTCGTTGCGGGATCGTAGATTGGAAACGGATAGTCTGAAAAGTCGCCAACTCGCTGCTGCGCCGTGGGAAGCGTCGCAAATGCACCCACTGGAATTCCACCTTGCAAGCGAAATCCGGAGTAAGCGAAGAAGAAAAAGGTCTTGTCGCGCCCGTTGTATTTTGGCAGGATCACCGGACCGCCAAACGTTCCACCATACTCGTTCTGCCGCAACAGCGGCTTGGTGCTGCCGGCGAAAAAGTTACGGCTGTCGAGGGCCTCATTGCGAAAGAACTCAAATAACCCGCCATGAAAGCTGTTCGTGCCGGACTTCATCGTAAAGTTCATTACGCCGAAGCCTCCTCCGAACTCAGCGGGGTACAACGTGTTTTGCACCTTAAACTCCTCGACGGCTTCGTACGGAGGGCTCGCTTCGGCAACGAACCCGGGCGCGCCAATATTCTGCATGTCGATTCCATCGATCAGAACCTGCTGGCTAAAGCCCGGTGCTCCGTTGATCGACTTGTTCCATTGATTTCCGGTGACACCCGGCGTGAGAAAGATGAAATTCTCAATCTGCCGTCGACCGGTTGCCCCTGTTGTTGCCGCGCCGCCCATCGAAATTGGAAGATCGAGAATCGCTTTCGTCGGCATTACCGTTCCGACTTCAGCGGACGTCGTTTGAAGCTGGACATCGCTACCGGAAACGGTAATCGACTCAGCAGCGGAACCGATATCGAGGACAAAATCAACAGTCGCGATGGTCGCTGTACTGACCGTCACGGATTCACGGATCGAGACAGTAATCCGATACGGGCCCGGCGTCAGATTGGAAGCCAGGAAGGAGCCATCCGAACTACTCCCCGCGCCGATTTCCTGGCCGGTTTGAAGATTCCGGATCTGTATGGAAACATCAGGTACCGATGCGCCCGAACTATCGGTTATGCGGCCAGTCAGACCGCCCAGACTGCCCTGACCAAACGCGCTCGCAACGATCAGAAATTCCGCGACAAGCCACTTAAAGTTCATGCCCAGCAGCCTCCGTAATGCAGGGCTGACTCTATCAATTCGGTCTGCATGTGTCAAAGCCACAATTGGGCGACAATTAATGCCGCTTAACACTAGAATTGGTACTTATGAAGTGCGGTCTGCTTTTGGTTATTTTCGCCGCACTGGAAACCCAATCGTATGGCCAATTTCTTCCCGATCTTCAAGCCAAGACTCCCGAAGAGTACGACGCGTACCTTGATGTTCTAGACGGCCCTGTTCTCGATAGGGGCGTTGTTTTCGAGAAATCCTATCCCCACTCGGCGCTGCTGCTTCCGGTTTACGAGTTGATCGCCAGGGAGTGGAGAACACGAGGGAATGCCGAACATGCGATCGAATACGTCCGGAAGTCGGTGGCGATTGCCCCGGACTATGCGCCGATGCTTGCGGAACTCGCCGACCTGCTGGCAAGTCAGGGATTGAATCTGGACGAGGCGGCCGATGCCGGACGCAGGGCGTTGACTGTTCTCGACAACATCAAGGCTCCGCGGCATATCGCGGTCGAGGAGTGGACAGCTGCTGTCGGCCGGGTCCGGTCACGCGCACACGGAGCCATCGGCTTGGTGCTTTTCCGAAAAGACAATGTGCCTGGCGCGATCGCCGAGTTTGAAGCCGCGGTCGCCGGAGCGGGCCCGCACGAGCCATCTCTTCATTACCGGCTTGGCCGGCTCTACGTGATGACAGGACGAACTGCTGCCGGCCGAAAGCACTTGGAAGAAGCTGCCCGGCGCGGCAACCAGGAGCTTCGTGATCTCGCAAACACTGCTCTCTCCGGGAACTGATCTCAGCCTTTTCCTCCAACGGCGGACTCGCAGCTAACTCGTATATGATAGGCGGCGCTGGGAACGCCGTCAGGTTCCCTTAAGCACGGAGGAACACCAACGATGGTAAGTTTGCCCAAACGCCTGTTCGCAGAAGCGTTCGGAACTTTCTGGTTAGTTTTCGGAGGCTGCGGCAGCGCCGTTATCGCCGCGGCATTCCCCGACGTCGGCATCGGTTTGCTGGGCGTCAGTCTGGCTTTCGGACTGACTGTTCTCACCATGGCCTACTCTATCGGCCATATCTCCGGATGCCACCTCAATCCGGCAGTCACTATCGGACTCTGGTCCGGCGGGCGGTTCCCGGCCAAGGATATTGGTCCGTATGTTGCTGCTCAAGTGGTGGGTGCGATTGTCGCGGCATTTGTCCTGCTCCAGATCGTCAGCGGCAGGCCGGACTTTGTCCTTGCCGCCAACGGCCTTGCGGTCAACGG
>CAYTVP010000094.1:0-13309 GCA_964441675.1 uncultured Solibacteraceae bacterium
GGCCCGAATCCTAGCGCGAATGCGGTAAATCTCGGGGGCAAGGGGGCAGAGCCCCATAAGCGCTAACTTAAGTCTGACGTGCTTCCCGCCGTGTCCATCGACGGAGGGCGGCGGCGTAGTTGTGCCAAAACTTTCGGGTAGACGATCCAGGCGTGAAAATGTGCCCGGTCTACGCTGCGCCGTCAGCGGCTAGCGATCTGACCGGTTGGTCCAGAGGAACCCGTTGCCGACGCAATTCCAGAGCCGGTACCGGATTCCGAACACACGTACGATGATCCGTTATTCTCCCCTTGCTTACCGAGTGCAGGCATGATAGCCTACTCTCGGTAACCGAGGGACGCAAAATGAGCAAACCATCCGATCTTGTTCAAGGCACATTGGACCTCCTTCTTCTGAAGATCCTCGCCCTAGAGCCGCTTCACGCATGGGCGGTGAGTCAGAGGCTCAAACAGATCTCCGGGGACGTGCTCCGGGTCAGCGACGGTTCGCTTTACCCTGCCCTGCACAAGCTGGAACAACAGGGATGGATAACTGCTGAATGGAAGGTGACCGAGAACGGCCGTCGGGCGAAGTTCTACTCGCTGACGCGGCCCGGCCGGCGAGTCTTGGAGCGCGAAACAGCTAATTGGGAACGATTGTCGGGGGCCATCTCCCGGGTGGTGCGTTTGAGCGAGATATAGCCCTATGGACGGTTGGCGCTGGTATCACAAAATCCGGCTTCGATTGAGAGCGCTTTTCCGTCGTAGCCACATGGAGCGGGAATTGGACGAAGAGTTCCGTTTCCACCTGGACCAACGGATGGAATACGAAATCGGCAGGGGATTGCCGCCCGCAGAGGCGCGTCGCATCGCAATCCGCGCGATGGAAGGGATCGAGCAGAAGAAAGAGGAGTGCCGGGATATGAGGCATACACAATTGATCGAGCAGTCTCTGCGGGACCTCCGTTATGGCTGCCGGTCGCTTCGGAAGAGCCCCGTTTTTACCGTTGTAGCCATCCTTTCGCTGGCGCTGGGCATCGGTGCAAACACCGCGATCTTCACACTCGTCGATCAGATCGTGCTGCGCCTGCTGCCCGTGAAAAACCCGCGGGAGCTAGTGCAACTTCGGCTGGAAGGAGGCCGGTTTGGTACCCAGAGCGGCGACGGGCGACACACGTTTTCCCGCCCTGCCTATCTCGCATTGCGAGACGGCAACAGCGTCTTTTCCGGCCTTACCGGTCAGGTCTTTCATACCGCCAGTCTTGCCGGCAATCACGACAGCGAGTTGATCAACATCGGACTCGTTGCCGGCAACTTTTTCCAGGTATTCGGCATTGAGCCTCATCTCGGGCGGCTGATAACACCCGAGGACGATAAAGTGCGGAACGGCTATCCCGTCGTCGTCCTGCAATACAACTTTTGGAAGAACCGGTTTGCCGGCAATCGCAATTTAGTTGGCGGCACAATCCGATTGAACGGCGCACCTTTCACCGTAATCGGCGTGAGCGCGCCTGGTTTTGAAGGCACGAATCCTGGAATGCCAACGCCGATGTGGGCGCCTGTTACGATGAGACCCACCATCGACGAGACCCGTGATGACCTTGACGATGAGCGCTCAGCCTGGTTCTATCTCGTTGGCCGCCTCAAACCGGACGTCACTGTCGAGCAAGCGCAGGCGGCCTTGCGCGTGCTGTACCGGCAGCGTCAACATGAGGAACTTCAAGGCGCCTTCTTCCAAAAACACCCCGAGGATCGTGCACCCTTCCTGCGGCAGAACCTCAGTCTGATTCCGGCGAGCGGTGGCCAGTCCGCGCTTCGCTCGCGCTTTGGAGCTCCGCTAATCCTCCTTCAGGGCCTAGTCGGGTTGGTCCTGCTAATTGCGTGCACCAATGTTGCTAGTCTGTTGCTCGCTCGCGCTACGGCGCGGCAGCGAGAAGTAGCCATCCGCGGCGCACTCGGCGCCAGCCGAGGTCAACTAGTCCGGCAATTCCTGATCGAGAGTGTGATGCTCGCGGTCGGGGGCGGCGCTGCCGGCGTGCTCCTCAGCTCGTGGATGACGCGAGGTTTGCTGTACATCCTGCCCTATGACCCCGCGAACCTATCTCTCTCCATGACGCCGGACTCGCGCGTACTGCTGTTCTCCGCCGGGATCACGCTGCTAACCGCGCTGTTGTTCGGGTTGGCGCCAGCGCTGCGCGGCTCGCGTGTTTCGCCGGGATTCGCTCTAAAGCAAGAAGCGGGAGGCATCGCCGGCGGCCACGTCACACTGCGCAAGGCCTTCGTAGCAGTCCAGATTGGTCTGTCATGTCTGCTTTTGACCGGCGCCGGGTTGTTCGCGCGTACGCTCCAGAACCTAAAGAACGTCGATCTCGGATTCGATACCGAAAACGTCGTGACCTTTTCCGTACGTCCCGCGGTCAGATACGATACGGCGCACAAGCTCCAGCTCTTCCGCTCCCTGATCGAGGGACTCGCCAGCGTCCCTCAAATCAAAGCTGTCGGCGCGAACAGGGAGAAGTTGCTGACAGGCGGAACTTCGGACAGCAATATCAACATTGCAGGTGTCAGAACGAAGGACGGCAATCCGCCGTGGAGTTTGTTTAACGCCGTGACGCCCGGCTACTTCGACGCGCTCGGTATTCCGATTATCGCGGGCCGCGACTTGAAGTGGAGCGATTGGGGCGGTTCACGACAGCTCTCACTGGTAAACCAGGCTCTGGTCGATGAATACCTCGACAGCGCGAATGCGGTTGGCCGTTTTCTGGCGCAGGGCAGGAACAAGACTCCCGACCGGGAGATTATTGGTGTCATCGCGAATACCAGATACGAGGACGTACGCGGCAGCATTCCACGCCAGGTATTCGTCTCTCTCGATTCCAAGCTCCCCTATACCGACAGTGTGAACGTGTATGCGCGGGTCCAGGGAGATCCCCGCCCCGTAATGCCGATGCTGCGCGACCAGGCACATAACATCGACTCCAACCTGGTCATCTCCGATATGCGAACACTGAACGATCAGCTTAATACTCGCCTCTCCAACGAAAGATTGCTCTCGTTTCTTTCAACCGGCTTCGCTGTCTTGGCAAGTCTGCTCGCGGTCGTGGGCCTTTACGGCGTAGTTGCGTTTGTTGTGGCCCGCCGCACGCGGGAAATCGGTATCCGCATGGCCTTGGGGGCGGATAAACGACGCGTGGCTCGCCTGGTACTGGGCGAAATGCTGACAGTTGTCCTAGTCGGCATTACTGGCGGTCTGCTGTGTGGGCTGCTCTTCGGCAGATTCGTCCAAAGCCAGCTCTTTGGCGTCGGCGCCGCAGACCCGTCCGTCCTTTTCATCAGCGCGGCGTCGTTATTCGCAGCATCTCTGGTGGCGGCACTCGCCCCGGCTTGGAGGGCATCGCGAATCACTCCCATGGCCGCTCTTCGCCACGATTGAGTTCGCGCGTTTGAGGATTTGAAGCGCGTAACCCTGACGCATAGTTGCAGGGGGCCGATGATCGCTTCAAGGTCAATCAATCCAGTGTCGCCTAGTGGTTACCATGAACGCGAATGCTGGTAATCCTGGCCACCTGATGGCCCGCACCGAAGTAGCCCACCAATGCTGCCGGCGCGATCATGGCTGGCGGCATGCGGGCTTAAGTTAGCGCTTATGGGGCAGAGCCCCAGCTAAGTGACGTTCTTCCTGATTTTGATTTCTAGATCCGTCCCGATGCATTCGTCCTAACAAAATCACCGGGACAGCTTACTAGATGGTCCGAGCTTCAGATCCAGGCGATAATTCGGGTGTCGGATTCGCTCGGCAGAAGGGTCGTAGGCCGCCTCAACGTCTTCGTGCAGCGGGGTGCTCAACACGAGTGATGTCCAGACCTCCCAGGGCGTTTTACCTCCGAGTGATCCATGAGGTCGGTCCTGGTTGTAGTGACCTTGCCAGCTTTGCAGCTGGGCCCAGAGATCCGGCGATCGCAGATCGACCGTCGAGTAGAACTCCTCAAGGTCCGTCCGCTGCGAGCGCTCTAGCTTACCGTTAAGATGCGGTGAGGCTGGCTTCACCGGGCGGAATTTGATGCCATATTCCATGAGCTTCTCCTGAAAGCAGTAAGCAAAGAACTCCCGCCCGCGATCCGTCTGTATTGCTTGGATAGGAAACGGTATCTCTTCGATCACATACTCAAGGAAGGGCAGCGAGTTCGCTGCCGTTCGTCTGGGGTAAAGCGCGAGCACACGAATCCGCGTGCAATCGTCGACAGCCGTGTATTGGTAAAGCCCAGGCCCGATTTTGCAAGTGTCTATTGAACCCGTTCTCCCGGGATCTCTTTGGTGTATCTGATCCTGCCCTTGCGCCGCAGCTGCGGACGAATGACTCGGACCACATCTATAGACTTCAACACCTTGTCGATCGTCGTTCGTGAGACGTTGAAGTCGCGGACACGCCTCAGCTCATTCTGAATTCAGCGCGAACCAAGGCTGCGATTCCGGAGTTCCCGAATCCACCCCCGCTGTGGCTCGGAGATCTTTGTGGACGGCGAAGAAATCGGCCGGCGACTGCGGCCTATGAGACCTTCGACGCCCCGGTGCTGGTAACGCTGCAACCACGTCCGCAGCGTTGGCCTCGAAATTCCGCACTTCAAGCATGTCAAACTCTGATTCTTGGTTTTTAGGAATAGCTCTATCCAGCGCAGCCGCTTCCTCGCCTCTGGGTCCATCCGGTCACATTAACTGGAAAGTATGTCTGTTGGCCACACACATCCTTCTTCAGCTCAGAAAGCTAACGACACCCGTTGAAATGTCGTACATCGCTCCAGCGATCTTGATGGCTCCCTTCTTTTCAAGATCCTCCAAGATGGTACTCCTCCGGCGGATGACGCTCACCGCGTGAAGAACGCTGGTTCGGGCAACTGCGTCGACGTACGCTTGGTTCTTCTCGACTTTTCACCCGCGTAGATGGTAGCTGAAATGGCTGGCTTAATCCTGGCGAGAAGTCCTGTTAGATTTCCCATCTCAACATCATCGATAGCGCCCTTGATAGCGCCGCACGCCGTGTGACCGAGCACCAGCACCACCTTCGCGCCAGCCACCGCGCACGCAAACTCCATGCTTCCCAGCACATCGTCGTTTACGACACTCCCCGCAAGACGGGTATTGAATGTGTCGCCAATACCCGTGTCCAGAATGATTTCGGCAGGAGCGCGTGAATCAATGCAACCGAGGATAACGGCCGCTGGGTACTGCCCCTCCGAACTGGAGCGCTTCTGCAAGACATAATTGTGAGGGCTCGGTTTCTCCTTACGGAATCTTTCATTTCCGAGCTTCATTTGCGCGATCACCTCGTCAGGCGTCAAGCGATCGCGCTGTTCCTTGGTGATTGCCCCGGCGGGACCGGGTCCGATCTGCATGCTCAATCCAGCACCAGCGAACCCTAAGGTTGCCCCTGCTGCTTTGAGCCACGCGCGGCGGCAATAGCTCATGTACGGTGAATGGCCGGAAACACGTTTATTCATACGCCTTCTTTTCACGGTCGCGGGCGGTTTGCCGTCATTGCACGACTGCCGTCAGCTCGCATTAAGTGAAGCACACCACTTTCAATCCTCGAGATGGCAACCGATTCGAGCGCTCTCAGAAATGCTCGCTCCTGTTCCATCACGTCAGCCGCGCACATCTTGCGTTATCGCGGACTTTCGATATCGCGAGGCGATCAGCCTCTCCCGAGTAGCTCGCACGGAAGGTATTGCAGCCTGCCTGACCTGTGATGCCCCCCATTGTTAAAAACGAGTGTCAAGGTAGTGTTCGGCATCGGACTGACTACGGCTTGGCGGCCATCGTTGTAACCGCTAACAGTCCACGTCCCGCCCTCAAGCAGAGGTTCGGGTTCCTTTCTGCACTCCAGGACGGTTCATTTCCAAAACAGATGAGAGCCTGGGCGGCACCCGGCTCACCTGCGGACGTGAAAACGAACAATGGCGCTACGAGATATCTCACACCTACCTCCCTGCGTGCGATTCAGTCCGTTTGCAGCTTACCACGGTGACGCGCCTGGGTACACGCGAGAAGTAGCGTCTGTAAGTTATTGAAGGATAATTAGTTAGCTTGGGGTGCCCTACGGGGATCGAACCCGCGACATCTGGAACCACAATCCAGCGCTCTACCGGCTGAGCTAAGGGCACCGTAAGCAATTCTAGTTTACTATTTCAGGCCGGCGTTTCTCCACAACTCATCCACGCGGGCCTTCACGGCGGGTGTCATCCGGATCACTCCAGGCCAAGGGCGAGTGAATCCCTCGTCCTTCCACTTCCGCGTGGCGTCGATTCCCATCTTCGAGCCGAAGTTCGGCAGACGGCTGGCATGATCCAGCGAGTCGATCGGCCCTTTCACAAATTCGATATCACGCTCCGGGTCGATATTGTTCAAAGCTTTCCAAGCCACCTCGGAATAGTTCTGTACGTCAACGTCCTCATCCACCACCACAATGCACTTGGTAAACATCGCCTGCCCGAGGCCCCAGATGGCGTGCATTACCTTACGCGCATGTCCCGGATAGGACTTGCGAATCGAAACCAGCATCAAATTGTGAAAGATGCCTTCGGCGGGCATCGACATATCCTGCACTTCAGGCAGCTGCAATCGCATCAGCGGCAGGAAAATCCGCTCGATTGCTTTGCCCATGTAGTAATCCTCCATGGGCGGCGGACCGACGATCGTCGTTGCGTAGATCGGATTCTTCCTGTGCGTCACGCATTCGATATGAAACACCGGATAGTCGTCTTCGAGCGAGTAAAAGCCGGTGTGGTCTCCAAATGGACCTTCCGTCCTCAATTCGCCCAACGTCACGTAGCCCTCGAGAACAATCTCGGCATTGGCGGGAACTTCGAGGTCGGACGTTTCGCACCGCACCATCTCGACAGGCTTCGACCGCAGAAATCCCGCAATCATCATTTCGTCGAGATCAGGCGGCAGAGGAAGAATCGCCGAATACATCGTTGCCGGATCGGCGCCAATCGCCACTGCAACCGGCATCTTCGTCACTCGACCCTCGGCCATGAGACGCCGATAGTGCTCCGCTCCCTGCTTGTGCGTCTGCCAGTGCATTCCCGTCGTGTGGCTGTCGTAAACCTGCATGCGGTACATTCCGCAATTGCGCTTGCCGGTCACGGGATTTCGGGAGAACACCATGGGGAGAGTAATGAACCGCCCGCCGTCTTCCGGCCAGCAATGGAGTATCGGCAGTTCCTCCAGGCTGAAGTGGCCCTTTCGAACCACTTCCTTGCAGACGCCATCGCGAACGGTCTTCGGAAAAAATGCGCCGACTTCCGCCAACACCGGCAGCATCTTCAGCTTGTTGACGATTCCTTCCGGCATGCGCATCTGGAGAAACTCCACGATGCGGGCCGCCACTTCTTCTACGTTCTTGACCCCCAGCGCAATTTCCATCCGGCGTTCGGATGCAAATGCATTGATGAGCACCGGCACGTTCGATCCCTTCGGCTTCTCAAAGAAAAGCGCAGGTCCCCCGCGTTTCACAGAGCGGTCGGCGAACTCTGCAATTTCGAGGTATGGATCAACGGGAAAAGGAATCCTGGCGAGTTCCCCCGCTTGTTCGAGAGCACGAGCGAACTCGCGTAGATCTTGATAAGCCATTGAGCGATGAACTCTTATTATCGAATGAGATGACTATACGAAACGCCCTGATCACCGGTGCCAGCCGCGGCATCGGCCGCGCGTGCGCCTTGGCATTGGCCGAGGCGGGACATCGCGTCGTTCTGGCTGCGCGAAACGGACAGCTGTTGGAAGAAGCCGCTGGAGAAATTCGCGAGAAAACTTCTGTCGACGTCTCGACGATCGAGCTGGATATCTCCTCCCGGGATTCCATCAAGCAGGGATTCGCGAAGGCCAAGGAATTTGGCCCAATCACGATTCTCGTGAACAACGCGGGCGTAACGCACGACGCCCTGTCGATGCGGATGAGCGCCACAGACTGGGACAACGTAATTCAAACGAACTTAAGCGGAGCATTCTTCTGCGCGCAACAAGTGATGCCCGTCATGATGAAGGAGCGTTGGGGACGTATTATCAACATCGCCAGCGTCGTCGGCCAAATAGGAAACCCTGGCCAAGCCAATTACGTCGCAGCTAAAGCGGGGTTAATCGGCTTAACGAAAACGCTTGCGCACGAGTTGGCTTCGAGAAATATTACCGCTAACTGCGTCGCACCAGGCTTCATCGAAACGGATATGACCGCGTCGTTGGCCCCGGAATTGCGTGAAAAGATGCTGAACATGATTCCGGTAAAACGTTTTGGCAAGGCAGAAGACATTGCCGCCGCCGTTCGTTTTCTGGCCAGCGAAGAAGCGGAATACATTACAGGAGCGGTGATCAATGTCAATGGCGGCATGTATATGTAGAGGAGCATTTCTAACGGCGGTATTGGCCGTCTCCTCTTTCGGGCAGATGTTCTCGGCGGGCGTCCGGGGCGGATGGCCCTTCGGCGGAGATAACTATAAAAACTACACGTTCGGGCCAACCGTAGAATTCAAACCCCCAATCATTCCGCTGCGGTTTGCGGCTGATGCTCTTTACAAGAAGCTGGACGCCAGCGGTACCGGCAACTCCGTCTGGGACATTCCCCTGATGGTGCGGCTCGAAGTACCTACACCGGTAATCAAACCCTTCGTGATGGGTGGAGCGTTGTTCCGCCGTGTCGATTTGTTGGGCGATTCGGAAACTCAAAAGGGCTTCACGACCGGAGCGGGAATCAGAATCACAGTACCGTTCGTAAAAATTACGCCGGAGCTGCGCTTCTCGCACGTTGGTTCCGCGGGTGCCCTTGGATCGTCGAACAGTGGCGAATTATTAATCGGTATTACGTTTTAAACGCCCGGTCACTAGAACATCCAACGCATTTGCAGCTGTCCGGTCCGCGCACTGCCGGCCGGGGGGAAAATGTGCGTCGAAGTTATCGTGCCGCCGTTTGCCGCGTTGATCGTCATGTTCGGCTGCCCCAGGTTTGTGTGGTTCAGCACATTCTGGAAGCTGGCGCCGATTTGCAGATTGCCAAGCCGTTCTAGGCTGGTGTTCTTGATGATTCCGAAGTTGAAGAGGACATACCCGGGGCCGACAACTGAATTGCGCCCGGCATTCCCGAAGCGTCCCGCATTCGCGGGTACCACGGCGAACGCCGTGCGGTCAAACCAAGTCGCAGCTGTTTCCGGATAGTTCACCGGACCCACCGCGTCGGGCCGCCCTCCGATGGTGTTCGTATTCGACGGATCGCCGCCGGACACCTGCGGATTCAGGAAATGACCTGTTTGCAAGTTCAGCAGGGCATTCAACTGCCAACCGCGCAGCACGGTGCGCGCAAGCCCCGACGAGCCGCCGAAAGGCAAATCGTAGAGGATCTGATTCTGCCACTGGTGCCGTGGGACAGAGTACATGTTGGCGCGGTCACGCCGCCGGTCGTATGCGTTCTCGATCAGCGTATTCAGTTCGGCATTGCCGGTATCGTCCACTTCGCCAAGCTGCTTGGCCCACGTCCACGCCGACGACAACAGCAATCCGCCGCTAAAGCGCTTATACGCCTGCACCTGTAACCCGTTATAGGAAGTGTTCGCGCCGTTCTCCGCAAAGCTGATGTTGTTGTAGACCGGATATGGGCGGCTGGCGGGAGTAAACGGTGTGGTCGAAGGCACAGGCTGGTTGAGGTTCCGTTGATATGGCACCTGCCGGGCACCGCTACCGATATAGCTTGCCCGAACACCGAAGTCGCGCGCCAACTCGCGCTCAACCGAGAGCGAATATTGCATCGAGTAGGAATTTTGGAGACTGCCAGCGATCCCGTTGATGTTCACCGTGCCGGGTGTGCCTGCCGTTGAGAATGGATTCGCCAATGTGAATGCGGGTGTGCCGGTGGGATTGGTGGCGGTGCTGACTAATGAGAATGGACCGCTGGCCAGAGATGACGCGACCGCGCCAGAATAGTGAGCGTAATAGACCCCCCAGCCGCCGCGGACAACGGTCTTCTGATTCAACTGATAGGAAAAGCCGAGACGGGGCGCCCAGTTGTCCATATCGCTCCGCCGAAGGCTGGCGGGCAACCCGACAGATTCCGCAGTCACGATGGGAATGTTGCCGGGAAACGCCGGGCTGAACAGGCGCCGCGACTGTTCACTCGGAACAATGACGGATCCGCTGACCGGATCGAATGAGTACAGATTTCCGTCCTGCGCTTCCACGGGCTGGTTATATTCGAACCGCATTCCGTAGCTGAGCGTCAGCCGCGACGAAATCTTCCAGTCGTCCTGTATATAAAAGGAGAAATCGTTCCAACGGTTCCGCTGCGTCGGAAACGGATCCAGCCGTGTAACGGTGGTGGGAAAGCCCAAAAGAAAATCGGCATAGGCGTGTCCCGCGTAGCGCGGCGTAAAGTTGTACTGCCCGAATAGCCCCGCCGCAGTTGTCAGGTAGCGATTCACAAACCAGTGCACAAACTCGAAGCCCATCTTGACGGTATGGCGCCCGGCGACCCAGGTGAGGTTATCGCTCACCTGCCAGTGGCCATCATTCACGGGATTCAACAACGTCTGCCCCGTCGGGCTGATTCCAGTGATGTTGAACACGGGCAGTCCATTGATTCCCGTCCGGTCCGGCAACCCGGTAATTCCCGCGGCATCGAGCACGCTCTGACCTTGTATGTCCGCCGCGGACTTCGACCCCAGCACCACTACGCCCGCGCGAAATTCGTTCACGACCGAAGGCGAGAACGTAAATACGTCGCCCACAGTGAAAAAGTTTACGGTCCGCCAGTTGGATGACGTTCCCACCGATTGGGGCGGCAGCGCCGTGCGCGCTCCCGGAATCCGGTAATCGGAATTCTTATACTGGTAACGCCCAAAGGTGGAATGCCGGGCGCTCCAATTGTGATCCAGGCGAAGCTCATAGATCTCGTGCTCTTCCGGACCATTGAAGGACGCGCGATAGTTCCCGGCGTCGAGCGTGGGCGCGCCGAAGTTCGGTTCGGGGTAGAACTGCTGTTGAATTGACAAAGCCTGCGGGCTGATCAGTTCCGGCTTCAATCGCGTGCCATTGAAATACGATGGGTTGAAATTGGTCATGAGGCCGGCAAAATCGCCCTGCCGCATCGCCAGCGTCGGAACGTTCGGCGCAAAAAGATACGCGCGCGAGCCGCGAATTCCGTCGAAATTGGCAAAAAAGAACGTCTGGTTCTTCACAATTGGCCCACTCAATGTCCCGCCGTAGTTATGAATGTTTTGAAACGGCTTTGTCGTCGCGAAAGTGTTGCGGGCATCGAGCGCACTATTGCGGCCATACCAGAAAACCCCGCCGTGAAAAGCGTTTCCGCCCGATTTCGTGACGCTGGTGATTGTTCCCATGCCGCCGAATTCGGCTCGATTGGTCAGAATATTGGCCGTGAATTCTTCGACGGATTCCATCGATGGCTGCGAAACAGGATCGGCCGTTCCGAAATTGCCGAAGTTGGTTTCGATGCCGTCCACCTTGGTCTTGACGCTATTGGCGCCCGCGCCGGGCGTGATCCAGGCGGCGCCCGCGCCCACCTGCAACACTCCGGGAACCGTCAGCGGCATGATCTGCGCCAGCAACCCGGAATCGCCCGAGTTGTTGTAGACGCTTCGCAGGTTTGTGGGAACTTCGAGAATCTGCTTCGACGTCAGCGATGTCGCCACCGATGGCGTTTCTACCGCGATGGCGGAGCTGACCGATGCCGCCACGGTAATCTCCGAAGCGGCCGCGGAGACTTCAAACGCCAAGTCCTGCCGCACCGGGCGGAAGGCGGGTGCTTCGAATACCTCCGTCCGCAGATCGCGGAATCCGCGAGCGCGTGCTTCCACATGGTATCGACCCGGCGGCAAGTTTGAAAAGGAATAGACGCCGCTTTCGTTGGTCTCGAACTCCCGCGCAACACCCGTGGTCTCACTGACGAGCGTGATGGAAACCCTCGGCACCGGTGCGCCGCTCGGATCGGTCGCCAGCCCGGTGACAGTGGCAAGCGGAGACTGCGCGAACAGCAATGACGTAAATACAAAGAACACGTAGGGTAAGCGAGCGAGACACATTTACCCCCAGTGTAAATTGTCAGCTCACTTTTCGGGCGGGAGTCACCTCGTGGGCGCGCCGCCAATGCTCCTCAAAATATCCGCGCATGGCGGCCGCAAACCCTTCGTGGTCGAAGACAATGGATGTCCAGGTCGGCTTCGTGACGACAGGATCCAGCAGGGCGGCTAATCCATGGCGCATGTCGAACAACGCCAGCTTCATCGGCAGGGACTCCGTCTGTCGGATCTCGACGCCCGCCAGTGCGAACTCGCTGAGCCGGTGTACGTGCTCCTCGTCCATCGATGTCGAATCGATCAGAAGGCGGCAACGCACGCCCCGCCTCCGCGCCTGCTTGACCAACTGCTCATCAAGCGGGTCCACGGCATAGGGAGGACGGGAAAACTCCAGATACTCCTTTTCCACCTCCCCGAGCATGCGCCTGTACTGAGCCGCGGTCTGGATCGGATCGCTGACAATCCGCAGGTAGTCGAGCGTACCCTTTCCTCCCTGCCCTTCCGAATAAGCGGACTTCAGATCGGCGGTCAGGTCTCCCGCAAGACGGTTTTGCTCGGCAAGCTCATGAGTCAGTTGCCGGTTGCGGCGATGAAGGTAGGCCGGGATGGCAAGCTCCGGCTCCACAGCCGAAAACAATTTCGTCTTCTCCTGCACAACCTGGGCGAAACCCTTCTCGACCAGGCTGTCCAGAACCTCGTAGATTTTTTGCCTCGGCACGTGGGCACGGGCAGCCAGCTCCAGTGCCTTAAATCGCGGATGTCCGACCAGGACAAGGTAACTGCGAGCTTCGTAAGCGTTCAGTCCGATGCTCTGCAGACGCTTCCAGAATCGTTGGAAATCGATCTCAGCCAGTTCTTTTGTCATGGAATAGGCGCGCGGCCATTTGGTCGGGAGCCTATCAAATGCGGTCCGCCGGGAGCAAGGAAAATATTGTGAACAGCAAGAAACTGCTAATGCAACAATAAAAATTGTAAACCAGCTATTCCTCGCGCAACGCCTCCGTACACTGGACCCTCAACGCCCGGCGGAGTGGGACGTAGATGGCGGCAGGGGTGAGCAGTAAAACGGCACAGACAGAGAGTACCCGAGTCACCATGTCGCTCGCGCTCACTCCGAACAAAAGGGCTTGGAGGAAACGAGCCACTGCAATGCTTCCGGCCACGCCGGCAACCAGACCAATCAATACCGGAGTCATCGCCTGCCCGAGAACCAGCCGGGCAATCCGGCCCTGCATGGCCATCGGAGCCACGCAGGGC
>CAYTVP010000095.1:0-13275 GCA_964441675.1 uncultured Solibacteraceae bacterium
GCTTCTTGCCCCAAAGCCTCCGCGGACCGAGGAGGAAAGCACTGCTCTGAAAATCTCCTGGACGCAAGCTCTGGGATACCGCCAGACATGGGGTTTTGCCGCCGCCAAGTTTTTTAGCGACCCCGTATGGTGGTTTTATCTGTACTGGCTGCCGCCGTATTTCTACGACGTGCGCGGGATGAACCTTCAACAAATCGGCTGGGCGCTGCCGGTGATTTATCTGGCGGCCGACTTCGGGAGCGTCGGCGGGGGATGGCTGTCCGGTTGGATGATCCGGCGCGGCTGGCGGCCGGGCGCAGCCCACAAGGCGGGAATGCTCATCTTCGCTGCTTGCATGCCCGTTGCCGCTCTCAGCGTCCTCGCGAAGGATGCGGTAATCGCGATCGCTTTGATCTCTCTGGCGACGGCGGCACACCAAGCCTGGTCGGCAAACCTGTACACGACGACGTCGGACGTCTTTCCGTCGAACGCCGTCGCGTCCGTTACCGGAATCGGTGGGTGCGCGGGTGGACTAGGTGGCGTATTGTTTTCCGCGTTAATTCCTGGGTACGTAGTGACGCATTTCGGGTATACGCTTGTCTTTTTGGCTATGGGCATTTTCCATCTGACCGGATTCGTTTTCGCACATTTTTTGATGGGCCGGCTGGAGCCCCTGGCGGCTACAGACGATAATTAAAGAGAATGCTTCTCGGCGTCCGGCACATCACCGATATTGCGACTCTGGCGCTCGCCCTGTTGCTACAGGATTTTGTATTGAGCCGTCTGTTTTCTTCCATTCAGGCTAATCGCCCGTTTTTCAAGCGGTTATCCCTGGGATTGCGCTTGCTTCTGAGCGCCGGCCTGGTTTGGATTATCGTAGACAGCTTCGTTCAGCTTCCGAAGGTCGGTATCAAAGAAATCATTGTCTGGTGGGGGTTGGCGATGCTTGCCGCTGCGGCTGCCGCCCGGCTCTTCCCTCCCATCCCTGAGAATCCTGAGCGCCGCATGCTGCTTGCCACCGCCGGACGGGCTGCGGTGGCGGCTCCGCTGCTGATTACCGGCACGGCTGCCGCCTATCGGAACGAGTTCCATGTCGCGGAAATCGATGTCCGGATCCCGGGGCTTCCGAAGGATCTCGATGGCCTGAAGATTGTTCAGCTTACGGATATCCACCTGGGTCCCTTCCTGGTCCGCCGCGAGTTGGCGAGGGCGGTGGACATGGCTAACGGGCTACGGGCACACATAGCGGTCATCACCGGCGATATTATTACGTCGCACGGAGATCCCCTCGACGATGGTTTACAGGAACTTGCCCGGCTACGTGCCGATGCCGGCGTATTCGGCTGCCACGGAAACCATGAGAAGTACGCTGCAGCGGAAGAGTATGCCACCACCGAAGGACGCCGGCTGGGTATCGATTTTCTCCGCGGCGAGGCCCGGTCCCTCCGTTTTGGCTCCGCATCGCTGAATCTGGTGGGAGTCGATTATCAGCGTAGCCGCCGTCCGTACCTGGTTGGTACTGAAAATCTTATCGCGCCGGGAAACGTTAACCTGCTTCTTTCTCACAATCCCGACGTGTTCCCTGTGGCGAAACAGAAGGGATTTGCGCTAACACTGGCAGGCCATACGCATGGGGGACAAGTAAATTTCGAAATCCTTCACCGGGATTTGAACATCGCTAAGTTTATTACGCCATATACCAAAGGTTTATACACAGAAGACGGTTTATCCGCCTACGTTTCGACGGGAATTGGAACGGTAGGCATCCCCGTGCGGCTGGGCGCGCCGCCAGAGGTGGCATTGGTTCGATTGTGCGCTACCTGATCCTGAGCGACATACACGCCAACTGGCATGCCCTGACCGCCGTCCTGCGGGACGCTAAAGGCCGCTACGATCAGACGATCTGCTGCGGCGACTTGGTGGGCTATTGTGCCGATCCAAACCTGGTGGTGGACTGGGCGAAAGAGAACGTCTCGGCGCTGGTCAGAGGCAATCACGATAAGGCGTGCGCGGGCATCGACGACCTCGATTGGTTCAACCCGATCGCTAAGGCGTCGGCGATCTGGACCATGGGGTGCCTGTCCGATGCTAACGCCCAATATTTGAGTAAGATGCCCCGTGGGCCGATCGCGGTAAACGGCTATCAGGTTCTCCATGGCTCGCCCGCGGACGAAGATGAGTATCTTGTAGCCCCACCGGAGGTAAGCCACGTACGGGATTTGCTGTCGACCAAGATTTCCTTTTTCGGGCATACGCACCTGCAGGGCGGCTTTCTGATCGTGCGGAATGGTGTCCTGAGGATCCCGCGCACGCCTCATGGGCAGCGCGAACAGACCTTAGCGTTTGAACCGGACGCGATGTACCTGGTAAATCCGGGTTCCGTCGGGCAGCCGCGGGACGGCGATCCGCGCGCGGGTTATGTACTCTACAATTCTGACGAACGTGAGCTGACGTACCATCGCGTGCCCTACGATATCAGCGGGGCGCAGGCGCGCATACGGGAAGAGGGATTACCCGATATTCTCGCCGACCGGCTCGCTTCGGGCGCTTAGGTCTCCTGGGCCAGGATCTCCGCCGGCCAGATGCAGGACGATTTTGCGAGCCGCCACCGGCCCGACTACTTTCGCCAGAGCTTCTTCGCCCGCTTCCTGGACTTTGGTAACGCTGCCGAACTCGGTCAGTAGCTTGCGCAGTGTTTTTTCGCCAACGCCGGGTATCCGCGATAGCTCGGAGGTCAGGCGGTTCGCGTTCCGGCGTGTCCTGTGGAACGTGACGGCGAAGCGATGCGCCTCGTCCCGGATCACCTGCACGAGGTGAAGCACAGGCGAAAACCGGTCGAGCTTTACCGGGTCGTTTTCCTGGCCCAGGACGTAGATCGTCTCCTCGCGCTTTGCGATGGCGGCAAGCGGCTGGTTGATGATGCCCAGCGCTTCGAGCGCATCTGCCGCGGCGTGTAGCTGCCCCAGTCCGCCGTCGATCAACACCAGGCCAGGCATGGACGCTTTTTCTTCCTTCAGGCGCGAGTATCGCCGGGTGACAACCTCCCGCATCGACGCGAAATCATCATTGCCGGTAACGCTGCGGATGATGAACTTCCGATAGTCGGATTTCTTCATTCGTCCGCCTTCCCAAACCACCATGCTGGCCACCTGATCGGTGCCCTGGATGTGCGAGATGTCGAAGCATTCGATGCGCTTCGGCTCGTCCGGCAGGCTGAGCGCATCCTGCAACGCTTCGGTGACCTGGCGCGCCGACGGTTCGAGCACACGGAACCGCTGGTTGAAGCTGTGCTGAGCGTTAATCTGCGCAAGCGCCAGCATTTGCTTTTTCTGACCTCTCTGCGGCGTAAGAATCTCGACCCGCCGTCCGCGCCGGTCAGACAAAAATGCTTCCAGCTCCGGGCGATCGTCGAAATCCGCCGGAACATGAATCGCAGCGGGGATATGCCCGCTATCGATGTACATCTGCTTAATCAATGACGAGATCAGCTCCGGAATTTCGGTGTCGCTGAGGTCTTCCCAGAAATACTCACGCCGGTCCACGATGCGGCCGCGGCGAAGATGGAACAGGTTGACTGCTGCGAGCGGAGGCTCAGAGTAGGCAGCCAGGATGTCGGCGTCGTCGCCCTCGGCCGCCGCCATCTTTTGACGCTGCTCCATTTCCTCGACAGTCGAGATCAGGTCGCGCAGGCTGGCCGCTTCCTCGAAGCGCATCGCCGTCGAAGCTTCTTCCATCCTGGCGCGAAGCTCCCGGACAAGATCGCGGTGCCTGCCTTCGAGAAACAGCTTTACTTCGCGCACCCGGTCCCGATAGATCAGATCCGTCGTCAGGCCCTGAACACAGGGGCCCAGGCAGCGGTGGATATGATACTGCAGGCAAGGGTTTTTGTGATTCCTCGTTAAATCGACTTTGCAGGACGGGATCTGGAAATGCCGGTGGATGAAATGTACGAGCCGGTGTGCGAGATTCCCCGGAAAGTACGGTCCAAAATACGTGGAGCCATCCTTCGGAAGCCGCCTGGTGACGTATACGCGAGGATATCGCTCCGCGGTCAGCTTAATGTAGGGATACGTTTTGTCATCCCGAAGCAGAATATTGAACCGTGGCTTGTACTGCTTGATCAAGTTGTTTTCGAGCGCCAGAGCCTCTTTGTCGTTGTCGACGAGGATGTAATCGAGATCGCGCGCGCATTCGATCAGCGTACGCGTCTTGCTGTCCACCAGACGGTCATCGGAAAAGTAGTTCCGGACGCGCGCCCGCAGGCTTTTGGCCTTGCCGACGTAAATTACCTTGCCGGTTCCGTCTTTGTATAGATACACTCCCGGCTGCGTAGGTAATTGAACTACCTTTTCACGGAGCCGAATCTGGCTTTCGGAGGGATTTATACTTCAATTGTGACACGTAGGTTTTTTGCCGTTATTCCATTTGTTCTGGCTGCGGCGCAAGAACCGAAACAGCCCGCGCCGGAGCCGGTTGAGCCGCCGGAAGAAGACGAAGCTCTACAGCCTAAGGAGTATTCGTTCAACCCGCTTCAAGCGGAGAACGAAATCAAGGTCGGCAATTTCTATATGAAGAAAGGCAGCTACCGGGCGGCTGCGCGCCGGTATGAAGAGGCGACGCGGTGGAATCCGGGGATGCCGGAGGCTTTCCTCAAATGGGGCGAAGCGCTCGAGAAACTGAAAGATAGGAAAGGCGCCCGCGGCGCATACGCGAAGTATCTTGAGTTGGCGCCCGACGGCAAAGAAGCGGAGTCCGTCCGGAAGAAGCTCGCGAAAAAATCCTAACGGCGCGCGCCGCCCGCGCGATTGCCGGTCGCAAAAAGCGGCTCGATCTCGGGCGACAGCACTACCCAGAAACCGTACAGCGCCAGTAGCGAGCCAATCGGGAAATGCGCCAGCAGCAAAGCGCAAAGCACCATTGCGGCGTCACGAGCCCAATGTTTGTAGAGGCGAATGCCGCGCCCAACGGCCACCAGCGGCGCGGCCAACAGAATTCCCAGGAGAATCAGGGCGGCCAGGTACATCTGGATCAGCGGATCTTTCATAGATTCCGCCGTACCGGCCTGAGCCGCATTGACGATCATCGTAAAGGGGCTTCCCAGAATGACCATTCCTGCGATGGAACAGATAGCCGCGACGATACCCATCGCAATCATTAGGGAGCCAAGTGTCCGAACATGTTCGTCGATTCCCACGATGTCTCTAGAAACTTATCGTACAGGGTTCGCGGAGCATGACCGCACAGTCAACAAATTCACCTAGAACGGCGCGGCGCAGCGCAGCACATTTCGCCGCAAAGACCATTAGGGAGAGACAGGCCGCGCGCTACGCGCGGTGGGACGAGATCGAGACGCTCGAGAACCAACTCGCGGATCATCGTGACAAATTCCGGATCGTTTCCGGGGGTTCCGGCGCGAATCATCTTCATGCCCAGTTCGCGGCAGAGAGTCTGGGCTTCGGTGTCGAGGTCGTAGACCACCTCCAAATGGTCGGATGTGAATCCGATGGGCGCCAGGATCACGCTTCGGATGCCTGTGGCATGAAGCTGCCGCAGGTGGTCCAGAATATCGGGGCCTAGCCACGGCACGGTTGGAGGACCGCTTCGGCTCTGATAGACGAGGTCGAACCCGGCCTGACCGCACGCGGCGGCCACCCATCCGCTGGCCTCGCGAAGCTGCGACTCGTATGGGCTTGTGAGAGCCATCGACTCGGGAATCGAGTGAGCCGTGAAGATCAGCCGGGCACCCGGAAGCTCCGCCAGCGCGGCGCGAACGTTGCGAGCAACAGGTCCGAGAAATCCAGGGTGGTTGTAATAGACGCGCAGCTTCTCGATTGTCAGTCCGGCGCCGGCGTCGATTTTCGCCTGGGCCAGGTTTTCGCGGTATTGGCGGCAGCCGGAATAGCTGGAGAAAGCGGAGGTGACAAACGCAAACGCGCGAGTGATCCCGTCGCGGGTCATCTGGCGCAGCGTGTCGGCAAGAAGCGGATGCCAGTTGCGATTTCCCCAGTACACGGGCAGAGGCGGCCCCTCACGCTCCAGCAAGGCGCGGAGATTTTGAAGCAGAGCGCGGTTCTGATCGTTGATCGGGCTGCGTCCGCCAAAGTGATGGTAATGCCGGGCAACCTCGGCCAGCCGCTCCGGCGGCACCGCGCGTCCGCGGGTGACATTTTCAAGAAACGGCATCACGTCAGCCGGCTTTTCCGGGCCGCCAAAGGAAACCAGTAGAATCGCGTCGGACATTGGGAACGCTATTCGCTTCGCAGAACTTCGAGCGGCTTTTGGCCAAGAATTCGTGCGCTGGCCGCCCATCCGGCGGCATTCGCGACCACCGCGCCCAGTACGATCGATATCGCGACCGGAATCGGGTCGAACCGCAAGCTGCCGTCGAAGAAGCGGGCCATTACGATGCTGGCAAATCCGCTGGCGAGAACGCTGCCCATCAATCCCGCGGTGGCGCCGAGAATCAGGAACTCCGCGGAGAAGATGCGGCCGATACGGCGGCGCGTTCCACCGAGCGTCTTTAGAATCACTACCTCGCGGATGCGGCGGAATCTGGTGCCGGCGACGCTCGACGCCAGAATGATCACACCCGCAAGAATGGCGAATGCCGAAATAAACCGCACAACCAGCGCAATCTGATCCACTACTTCCTGAATTGTTTCCATCACGTCGGCGATGTTGACCACTGTCACCGTGGGGAACTTCTGATAAAGCAGCGTTTGGAGGCGCGCAACCTCGGAAGGACGCACCCGCACTCCGGTGTAGAAGATGACCGGGACGTCACGCAAGGTGGTAGGAGTAAAAATGAATTCCGCGGCGGCGCCCATACGGATTGCCTCCATGCGATGGATGGCGGAAACCGTCGCCGGGATGGTACGCCCAGAGGCCTCGACTTCAATCGTCCCACCCGGGGCGAGATGTAAGATCTTTGCCGCTTCTTCCGACACAGAAACGCGGCCGGGTTGATCTTCTGTCCACCATGCGCCCTGTACCAACTCCGTATTGGAGGGCTGCTTTTCCGACCAGGTCACGGTTCGAGTCTGACGGAATCGCCTTCCCATTCCCTCAAACGACAACTGCTCGACGGGAACGCCGTTCACTTTCACGATCCTCGCGGCTACCGAGGCGATCATTTCGGGCGCCTTGTCGATTCCTTCCTGCGCCGCTAAGACACCAGACACGTCGTCCTTCTGGGTCTGCTGAATGTCGAGCAGAAAGACGTTCGGCATTCCGGGCGGGGCATTGGCGGCGATCTCGCGCAGGACGCTGCGCTGCACGAGGTAGATCGTCACCGTAAACATTACGCCGAGTCCCAGCGCCACGAGAACGGCGCGCGCCTGATTACCGGGCCGGTACAGATTGGCCATCCCATGACGCAGCGAGGTGGGCAACTGGAGCCGCGAATTTCTCAGGACGCGCCGGATGAACGCCAGCAATCCCGAAGCAACAAGCGCCAGCGCCGCCAAGCTGACGACGATGCCGGCTACGAAGTACAAGGCAAGTGCGAATGCGTCTTTCGGCCGGCCGCCGGCCAGCCATGCCGCCAATAAGCCCATCCCGATCAGGATGCCCCCCGACGCAATCACCGAAGCGCGATTGTCCCACCAGCGGTTGCGCCAGCTGCGGCGGGCGTCCGGCATCTCACGTCGCAGAATCAGGTTCGGCCGGATCTTCCGAATCGACAGCAGCGGCGGCAGCGTGAATAAAACGGTACTCAGGACTCCCGCGGAGAGACCCTGCACGATCGAAGCCCAATCCCAGACAAAGGCCGGCGCGGTCGTAAAGAAACGGGAAATCAGGTGCGGAAAAATCAGCTGAACGCCGGCGCCCAGAACGACGCCAAGAATTCCACCGATCAAACCCAATGCCAATGTCTGTATGAAATAGATCCGCAGGATCTGGCCCGACCGCGCGCCCAGACACTTCATCACCGCAATCGAATCCATCTTCTGCTGCAGGTGTGAGTGCATTGCCGTGGCCACTCCGAGAGCTCCGACGATCAGAGCGATCAGACTGACCAGACTGAGAAACATCGTGGACCGGGAAAGGCCGCGCGACACCACCGGGTGCGTTTCGCGGAAATCGATCACACGCGCATCGGGAAAAGCGGCAACCAGCGCCCGCCGGACGGTTTCGACATCCGGCGTTCCTGGCGCGCCGAGGCGGAATAGAAACCGCTGCGCCGCGCGGCTGCCTGCTGTCAGCAGCCCTGTGCGATCCAGTGCCTCCCGCGACATCAGCACACGGGGGCCGACATTGAGAGAACCGGCCATGCGGTCCGGTTCCGCCTCCACCATCGCTGTCACGCGGTAGTCCTGACCGCCAAGCCGGAGTGTGCCGCCGACTTGAGTTCCCAAACGCAGGCCAAGGTCCGGCGAGAGAGCAACGGTGTCGGGTTGAAGCACCGACTGAATGGGAGCCGGTGGATTAAAGACAATCTCTCCGTAGAACGGGTACGCTTTGGGATCGACTGCTTTGGCCGACACCAGAACGGGCACCGTTGTTTCTCCGGCGGAAGCCATTGTGAGGGTTTCGGTGATCTGCGTTTCGCGAACTCCCTGAGCCACCAGTCCGGCGATGACTTCCCGCTGCTCCGGCGTCGGCTGAACGAAGATGCGGGCCGTAATATCGGCCGCCATCAAGGCGCGCGCCTCCTTCGTCAACATGGCCCGGAATGCCGTGGAGAAGCCACGGACACCGGTTAACGATCCGACACCGGCGGCGACGGCGAGGATGACGAACAGGAACTTCACCGTGGACGCGCGGGACTCACGCCACGCAATCTTGGCTGCCGTTCTCCAGCGGAACGAGTCAGCCATTGGCGATCTCTCCATCGGGCGCGCCCGCCCGAAGCTGGTCGGAGACAATCAGGCCGTCACGAAGCGAGATCACCCGGCTCGCGTGCGAGGCAAGTTCGGCATCGTGCGTAACAAGAATCAGCGTGGCTCCCTCGCGCCGATTCAGGGAAATCAAAAGGTCGAGGATGTGCTGGCCGTTGCGCGAGTCGAGATTGCCGGTGGGCTCATCCGCGAGTAGCAATGGCGGCTTCAGTACAAATGCTCGCGCCAAGGCCACGCGCTGCTGCTCGCCGCCGGATAGCTGGACCGGATAATGGTCCATGCGATCGCCCAGCCCGACGGCGCTCAATAATTCCTTTGCCCGGGCTGCGCCCACGGTTCCATCGCCGGCCAATTCCGCCGGCAGCAAGACATTTTCTTCGGCTGTCAGCGTTGGGATCAATTGGTATGACTGAAAGACGAATCCGATCTTCTGGCCGCGAAGAACGGCCAGTTCGTCTTCCTCCATATGCGAAATATCGATTCCGTCGATCAATACCTGGCCGGAAGTGGGCGCATCCAAACCTGCCAGCAGGCCGAGCAGCGTGCTTTTACCGCTGCCGGACGCTCCCATGATGGCGACGAACTCTCCGCGTTGCACTTCAAAATCGAGGCCGCGCAGAATGTTGACGACGTGCGTTCCGGAGTGAATCGATCGCGTGAGCCCACGCACGGCGATAATCGGATTCATCAACTCCATCTACTATTCTGGCATTAGGTGCTTCGCGGAATTTTGTTCTTAGCCGCAGTATCCGCGATGGCTGCGGATGAGCGGCCGGTTATCGTATGTTTCGGCGACTCTCTTTCGGCCGGATACGGGGTCGACGCCGGATTCAGTTACCCGGACTTTCTGCAGAAGGAGATCGACCGGAAGGGCTTACGGTACCGTGTTGCGAATCTGGGCATCAGCGGCGATACCACGAGCGGCGGCCTGTCGCGTATTCAATCCGCGATTGCGCTGCAACCGGCGGTGACGATTCTTGCACTCGGCGGCAATGACGGTTTACGGGGCATTCCGCTCTCGGCGACGCGGTCAAATCTGGAGCAGATGATCAAGCTGCTGATCGCGGCCCGATCGAAGGTAGTGATCGCGGGAATGACGCTGCCGCCAAATTACGGACCCGACTATATCCGGCAGTTTGAAAAAATTTACGTGGACTTAGCGGCAAAATATAAGCTTCCCCGCATTCCGTTTCTGCTGGAGGGCGTTGCTTTGAATGCCCAGCTTATGCAGCGCGACGGCATTCATCCGAACGTCAAGGGAAACGAGAAAGTGGCCGCTTTGGTGATGAAGACGCTGGAGCCGCTGCTGCGAACAAGGAAAGCTGGCGGGCGTTGACATAGGCTTCTCTGGCGGCTTTCTTTCCGCTTTGCAAATGCCGGTAGATGCGACCGCCATGAGCGAAGCCCACGACACGTGCTGTGGTCAAGTCCGGATCGGCGTCCCCTGATGGCGGTCCGCCGGTTTCCTCCAGCCATTGACGCGTTGCATGATTCAAAATCGATTCCAGTTGGGCATCGGCGGAAGTCCAGCGCGCGCCGTAAAGAATAGCTTTACGCGTGCCGAACCGAAGGATCAGACTCATCGACAGGTCAATGATACGATCGTTGCCGGAGGTAGCGGCCGGTTGTTCGAGAGGCAGCACTCGAGCCTCCAAGGGACAACATGCATATTCAAAAGGTCGTTTTTCCCGTTGATTTCTCGAAGCGCTGCGAAAGCGCTGCCCCCGTTCTTTCGTCGATCGCCGGCAAGCTTTCTCCGCGGGTCGTGCTGCTGCACGTTCTGGTGCCTCCGCACTATGAAGCAATGTCGCTTGAAGTCAGCGGACCGGTGCTGATGGATGTCATGGCGAACCGCGAGAAGGCAATCCAGGAGCAGTTGAAAAATTATCTTACGAAGGAATTTCCGGAGGGCCGTGCCACTCGGATGGTGGTGAACGGCGACCCGGCCCGCATGATCGTCGAAACTGCCCGCAAGGAGGGCGCGGACCTGATCTTCATGCCGACCCACGGCTATGGCCAGTTCCGGCGGTTCCTACTCGGTTCTGTCACCGCGAAGGTGCTTCACGACTCGGAAATCCCCATAATGACGGGCGTTCATATGGAGGATCTGGAGCGGGCAAAACACACCGAGATTCGCCGCGTGATTGCCGCTGTGGATCTTGGTCCATCCTCGGAGGAGATCCTCCGCTGGGCGCATGGGTTCGCACGGGATGCACAGGCCAAGTTGCTGATCACTCACGTCGTCTCCCCCGCCGATGACGGAATGGATGAAACCGAGCGGGAAGCGGCGCTTGCGCCTCTCCGGACCCGGTTGGACAGCCTGCAGCAGAAGCTGGGAATGGATGCGACGACAATCTTCGATTGGGGCGAACCGGCGAAACAGGTTTGTGAAATCGCCCAGGCGGAGAATGCCGACTTGCTGGTTATCGGGCGAGGGCACAAGGATCGCAGTCTCGGCAGGCTGCGGAGCGACTCGTACAAGATCATACGAATGGCCTCATGCCCCGTCGTCAGTGTGTAATCGTTACCGCAGACGATTCTGCTATTTACGCTGGCAATCGTGATACCATTTGAAGGACGAAAAGTTAGATTGAGGAAAGACGAGAGGTATCCATTCCCGAATGGCACTGGCGAGCGAGCTTAAGAAGCAGGTTGTAGAAAAATACCGGTTAAAGAAGAACGATACCGGTTCGCCAGAGGTGCAGGTGGCGCTTCTGAGCCAGCGAATTCAGCAGCTTACAGCGCATTTTAAGACGCACCAGAAGGATCACAGTTCCCGGCGTGGTCTTCTGTTTATGGTGGCTCAACGCCGCCGCCTGCTGAAGTATCTCAAGGTGAGCAGTCCGGAGCGTTATCAGGCTTTGATTGCCAGCCTCGGAATCCGGCGTTAGGGTTCCACCGGGATTCACGCAGCATTCGCCGCATTCCATTCCCTCTTCTCCTTGATCGAGCTTCGATTCGCGTATGCGGATCCCGCTCAATCAATTCCATTCCGGCCGTTTGGCGGCGGAGTGGAACCGGTCATCCGGCCGAAGCCGGAGACTAAGGAGGTTATTCAAAATTCAATGCATACCGTAGAGATCGATCTCCACGGAAAAAAAATCACTATCGAAACCGGAAAAATGGCCAAGCAGGCCAACGGATCGGTGGTGGTGCGGAGCGGAGACTCCGTTGTTCTCGTTACTGCCTGCGCAGCTCCGGAAGCCCGGCCTGGCGCGGCATTTTTCCCTTTGACGGTGGACTATCGCGAGTACACCTACTCGGCGGGACGATTTCCCGGCGGGTTTATCAAACGCGAAGGCCGTCCCTCTGAGAAAGAGATTCTCACCAGCCGAATGATCGACCGGCCGATTCGGCCGTTGTTTCCCGAAGGCTACATGAACGAGACCCAGGTTATCGGCCTGGTTCTCTCGGCCGACGTCCAGGGCGATCCCGATACGCTCGCGATGAGCGGAGCGGGCGCGGCGCTGGCCCTGTCGGATATTCCTTTCGGCTATATTCTGGCAGCTGTTCGCGTCGGCTTGGTTGACGGTAAGTACGTTGCCAACCCGGTCTATGACGAGCGAGCCAAGGCTAAGCTGGCCATTATTGTCGCTGGGACCAAAGACGGCATCACGATGGTGGAGGCAGGGGCCAGCGAAGCGTCAGAGGAAGAGATTCTCGGCGCGATCGACTTTGGCCATGACTGCTGCCGCCGGATCATCGCCGGTATCGAGGAGTTGGTTGGCAAGGCAGGCAAGACGAAGCGCGTGTTTCAAACTCCAGCGCCGAATCAGGACCTGGCGGCGCGAATCGATAAACAGTTCCGCGCGGATCTGGCCGACGCACTCAACACCAAGAAGTACGGAAAGCTGGACAGCTACGCCAAGGTTGATGAGCTGCACGCGAAAGCCGTCGCGCTGATCGAATCCGATGGCGGCGATGAAGCGGCCCAGGAGGAAGCAGGCGAGATCTTCGATCGCTTGAAGGAACGCATCTTCCGCGATGAGATTCTGAAGAAGCGGCAGCGTCCGGACGGTCGTAAGTTCAATGAGATTCGCCAGATCACTATTGAGACCGGCATCTTGCCACGAACCCACGGATCGTCACTGTTTACGCGGGGCGAAACGCAGGCGCTGGTAACGGCAACTCTCGGCACGAAGGACGATGAGCAGAGGATCGAATTGCTGAACTCTGCGGAAACGTCCAAGCGCTTTATGTTGCATTACAACTTCCCGCCATTTTCTGTCGGCGAAGTGGGCCGCACGGGTGCTCCCGGACGCCGTGAGATCGGACATGGCGCGCTAGCCGAGCGCTCGGTGGCCGCTGTTCTGCCTTCCGAGAAAGACTTTCCCTATACGATCCGGATTGTTTCCGACATTCTGGAGTCAAACGGCTCCAGCTCGATGGCTAGTGTTTGCGGCGGTTCGCTTGCCCTGATGGATGCCGGTGTTCCGGTAAAGGCCGCTGTCGCGGG
>CAYTVP010000096.1:0-5398 GCA_964441675.1 uncultured Solibacteraceae bacterium
TCCATGTCGTGGGCCAGGACGTAATGACGGTAAACGGCCACTGCACCTACCTTCCAGGCAACCGGTGGATCCTCAACGATACGTACCCGGATAAGGAACGGAAGCAGAATGTGTATCTCTACGACACGCAATCCGGAGAACGCCGGGCACTGGGAAGCTTTCTTTCTCCTCCGGCCTACACCGGCGAGTGGCGTTGCGACACACACCCGCGTTTCTCACCGGACGGCACGAAAGTTTGTATCGACTCGCCGCACCAGGACGGACGACAGATGTACCTGCTCGATATCAGCTCGATCGTGAAGTAAATGCCGGGCGGCTAAGTGTTCAGGCCCAGCCTGCGAATCAGGCTATCGAGGCGCGGATCGCCCTCGAGAACGGCAACACGGCGGTCCGAATTGACGAATAAGAGCCCGCCATCGTGCGCCTCGAAGGCCTTCTCGAGACGCTCGAAAGCGGCATCCCGTTCCCCCAGACCACAGAGAATCAAGGCAGCATCGTACTGTTGGGCATACGCCTTTGAAGCGAGCTCGTCGAGACCGGCCAGGGTTTGCCACGCGCCCTCTTGGTCGCCGGCGCGCCCCTGCGCATAGCCCAATATGCCCGCAACGGAACCGTTTGCCGCCACCAGTTCCGGCACGGTTGTCAAAATCTCGGCAGCTTCGGAAAACCGGTCGAGGAATACCAGACGCTGCGCTTCGAGCTGCGCCAGCAGTGGAAAGCCGGGAGCCAGCCGGCGCGCAATGTCCAGGTACTTTTGCGCTTCGGCAGTATGGCCGATGAGGATCGCCAACTGCGTCGCTGTATGCAAAACCGGCAGCGAAAACGGATCGAGCGAGAGCGAGATCCGGATTGCTTCCATCGCTTCCTCAAAACGCTTCTGCGGCGCGAGGCACGACGCTGTCAGAGCCAGGTACGACGTGGAATAGCCGGGATTCAGATCGATGGCGCGGCGGAGCGAGTGTTCACAGGCTTTCCAGTCCCATTCGTAGAATCCGCGCACGGCCCCGAGAGATACATGTGCTTCCGCCAGCATCTCATCCTGTTCCAGAGCCTTTCTGGCGGCTTGGCGAGCCAGAGGATAAATCTGATGAGGCGCGAGAGCACCCGTGGAGGCGATGACGGTATACGTATCGGCCAGCCCGCTATAAGCGAGCGCATACGTCGGGTCGATCGCGAGAGCGTTTTCAAAGTACGCCACGCTTGCCCGCAGTCCTTCCGGCGTCCATTTTCCCCACTCATGGCGTCCGTGCAGGTAGAGGTTGTACGCCTCGAGGTTGTCCGTGTAGCGGCGGATCTTCGCCGTCGGAGCCACCGCCCCGAGTTTCTCCCGCAAAGCTCGCCGCACCGATTGCGCGATTTCATCCTGGATCGCGAAAATATCGGTCAACCGGCGGTCGTAGCGTTCGCTCCAGAGCTGATATCCAGCCTTGGCGTCGATCAACTGGGCAGTGATGCGGAGCCGGTTTCCGGATGCACGCACACTGCCGTCCAAAATAAGATTGACGTTCAGCTTCTCGGCAATAGCGGGCAGATCTTTCTCCCTGCCCTTGAACAGGAAGGCTGACGTGCGGGCAGCGACACGAAGTGAGGTAAGCGGCGTCAGCACGTTCAGGATTTCTTCCGCTATCCCGTCGCAGAAAAACTCATGATCCCGGCCCGGGCTGAGATCGGCAAAAGGCAGCACGGCAATCGAAGGAACTTCGGAGCGCACGGGCTGCATGGAAATCCTGGTAGATCCACCGGCCGGAAGCGCCGCAAGAGCGGCGCGGACCTCGTTGAAGCTGGCATATCGCAGGTCGCGCGATTTAGCCATGCACCGGCGAATTACATCGCCCAGCGGAGATTCGATCGGGGCTGGCTCGTCCCGCATCACGCGCGTGAGGACAGCGACCAGGGTATCCCCGTGGAACGCCTTCCTGCCTGACGCCATTTCGTAGAGAACCGTGACGAATGAAAAGATGTCAGAACGGGCATCGAGCGGATATCCCTCCGCCTGCTCCGGCGACATGTAGGCGGCCGTCCCCAATAGCATTCCGGCGGAAGTTTGCACTGTTGCAGGTGCCAGCGACGTCGTCTCGTCCGCATCGCCTCCCCTCAGAAAAAACTTCGCAAGGCCGAAATCCAGAACTTTCACCCGGCCATCCTCGGTGATGAAGATATTGGCCGGCTTCAGATCTCTGTGAAGAATCCCCTCCGCATGCGCCTGTGAGAGGGCGCCGACGATCTGCATGCCGTAGTCAATAGTGCGGATCCAACCCAGCCCGGAGGGCCCGATCAGACGGTCGAGCGGCTGTCCGGCAAGATACTCCATCGCGATGAAGTCGGTACCCTCGTGCTCACCGATTTCATAGATGGTGACGATATTCGGATGGTTTAGAGACGAAGCGGCGCGCGCTTCCTGCAGGAATCGCTCGCGGAGCTTCGCCCCCTCCGGCCTGCCCTCTCGCAAGACTTTCAGGGCGAGTAGCCGGCCCAGACGCGGATCTCGAGCCTTGAAGACGCGGCCCATGCCGCCCTCTCCAAGCTGATCCAGAATTTGATACCGCGAAATCGTCAGTCCGGGCACGGTCTTAGCTTATGGAAAAACAAGTCTTGAAATCCTTGCGCCCAGCCTCAAAACTTCATTTCCCGACTCAAAGAATTCTCAAGACTTTACGGCCGATAGACTCAGCTTTGTTAGACTGACAACCTTATGAACGTCTGGCTCTTGCTTTGTTTAGGTCTGATGGCAGGTACTGCCGCGGGAATGTTTGGCATTGGCGGCGGCCTAATTATTGTACCGTTTCTGGTGGCAATTCTGAAAATGGACCAAGTGGACGCCATTGGCACCAGCCTGGCTACGATCATCATTCCAGCCAATATCCTGGGAGCATTCGAATACTACCGGAACGGCCATGCGAATCTCAAGGCAGCCGTCCTGATCGCAATGGGGATCCTGGTCGGGTCGTATTTTGGCGCCCGCCTGATGATCGGACTCCCACCCGCCATCGGAAAGAAGATCTACGGTGTTTTCCTGGTGGCGTTTGGAATCCGGTACTTGTTGCTCAAATAGCCGGCGGCATGGTTTGAAATCAGTTGCCCTGTGTGCCATCGATTTTTTGTCCGGTGAGCAAGTTCAAGAACCGTTGGACGCGGGCACCCGGCTGACCCAAAGGGATCTTTGCTAAGGCGAGAACGATCGCCCCAATGCGGAATGCAGCGCCTTTCATCATTCCCTGGTGTTTGGATAAATACCCGGCAGCACCCAAAGCAGCATCGGCGGATAGCTTAGCTCCCCAGCTGTCGAGTACTTCGGGAATGGCCAAATAGGGCTGGACTGCCTTGACCCGAAGCGCCGGGTAAAGTGCGATGCTCTTACCGGCGCGCGCAATCTGGAAACAAAGGTCGGCATCGGACCAGAACTGGCCGTAGCGTTCATCGAGGTAATTCATACCGGCAATCGAGCGCCGTCTCATCACTAAAGGCGTGTTGGTCAGATACACCGGACGCACGACCGGCGCCGATACGTCAATGGGAAGCGGCTTGCCCAGAGATCCCTTCTTCCAAAACTCGCTGAGCATCTCGTTGTTTGGCAGCGGATAAACTCTGGTAACCAGGACTCCCTGCGCGTCTTCGGCCAGCGGCCCGGCAGCTAACGCCTGCCCATCAGCCTCCAGAGCTTCGACAAGCTGCTCCAAAATGCCCGGCGGAAACTCAGTACCCGGCTGCGCAAGGCAAAGATACTCGCCTTTTGCCGTGCGTGTACCGACATTTGTTCCCTTCGTCCAACCGAAGTTTCGCTGCATGCGGAGCATTTTCACCGCGGGAAACTGCAGATCCAGTTGTTCGGTGCCGTCGGTTGAAGCGTTGTCCACTACGATGACTTCTCCGGTAGCGGATTCGGCCAAGTCCTTGAGACTTGTCAATGTCCGGCGGACGGCCTCAACCTGATTCCGGGCGACCATAAGCACGGAGATGCGAGGCTGCTCTGGTTGAAAATCCTCCATAATCAACTTGCGATGATAGCGTGAGCTAGCGTTTTAGCGTAGCGTTCTCAGGATCGAGAAGGACACGTAGGGGGGCCGCCGGGAGCGTTTGAGTAATGGTCACCGGGTCGGAGCCGGTACGAACCCACCGGACAAGTGTCTTCCCTCGCGGCATCTGAAATGCCACCGGCACCGCATCGAGAAAATCGTCCGAAACATTTCGCTGGGTTATCGTGACGGACACCGTAGCGCCGGCCGGCTTCTTTTTCACGTCCCCCCTTTTCACGTCCCATTGGAGCTTGAGTTCCGGAATACCCGTGTTCTCGATCCACGCCTCGAAAAACATATCGAGCTTGGGATCGATTCTCTTGTAGGCTTCGGGCGAATCGGGCTGCTTCGCCAGAAACTCCGCGGCGATCTTCTGCAAATCCTCCGTCGAGAGCGGTTTGCCGTGAAACCTCTGCACGCATTCCCGCAGCATGGCAAAGAACTGGCTGTCGCCCAAACGTCTCCGGAGCATGTGCATGATCCACGTTCCCTTGTCATAGACGACAGAACGCCAGGCGGATAGGCCACGCGGGTTCTGCAGGCGAAAACCGAACGTCACAGGCCCGGCAGACTCAAGCGTTCGCCCGTTCGGATCAGTGCTGACCAACCGTTCCCGATAACGATTCAAGACAGCGTCGAGGTGCTTTACGCCGCGGCGCTTCTCGAGGATCAGCAGCGCCAGGTAGTTCGCCATCCCCTCCTGAATCCAGTCGTCCTCGTAGCCGGGTGTCGTCACCGTGTTGCCCCACCACTGATGGGCGGTTTCGTGAGTGTGTAGAAGATCCACTGACAATCGATCTCCCGGACGGGGCTCGAACGACAGCTGAGGACTGGCATAAGCACTGGTCGACAGATAGATCAGTCCCGCAAAGCCTTGCCCGAACTGGCCCGGAATCGGGGACACCGAGAGGGTTTTCTGAGGAGGTGGCCCCATCCAGGAGGACATCTGTTCGCACTCCTCGCCTATCTCGCGCGCCATTCTCTCGAGATGCTGTTCCCGCGGCGCATAATCGATTGGCGGTGGAGCGGGCAGCGTGGCCGGCGCAACTGGCTGGCGGCGGCGCGGGACTGGCATGGGAGGCGGGATTAACGGAAGGATCGGTTGGGGCTGCAGCGCTGTTTCGAACTGCTTGTTGGCATAGACGTCAACGCGGCAAGGTCCGTGAACAGCGCTGCGCCGCGTATAATCTCCCAGGTTGAATCCCGCATGTCGAAGGGGATGCGCGGAGCGGCGGTGCGAGATCTTGAATCCCCCTTCCGTTCGCTCCTCCACCAGCTCTCCCGACGAAATCAGATTTAGATTTCGCGGGTAATGGAAGATCAGGTCGAAATCTGCGAAAGGCGTGCCGTGTTGTGGATACCAGTTCATCCGCGATGCGACAAAG
>CAYTVP010000096.1:5408-13103 GCA_964441675.1 uncultured Solibacteraceae bacterium
ACACCTGGTTTCCAGCATGCGAGATGACATCGCCTTCATGACGGATCGTAATCTGGTGGCGGCCGGGAGCCAGAGGCGATCTCGGCACCACCAGAAACGTTTCGTTTTGATCGCCGCGCAGAAGCGCGGCCCGCAACGAATCCCGTGCCAGTAGCTGCGCCGGCACTCCATCCACATCCGCAGCGGTCACGTTCATTCGGGCCGAAATTTCAAACGGCAAGACGGGTACAGCCTCGTCTACCTCGACCGAAAGCTGCGATATGACATCCAGGCCGAGGGTGGTTTCGTTGAGCTTGGCTTCGATCCGATACGCAGTAGTCCGGGCAAGCTTACCCGGAACCTGGCGCGCTCCGCGGCGAAAATCAGGCGCCTCAAAATGCGACCAAACATCATAAAAAATACGCTGGTTGCGCGTCGCCAGCTGACCGATGCTGACTTGGCGCCTTGCGCGCGGATCGTAGGCGAAATCGAAACTCCCTCGCTTCTCTCCCATCAGCGCCGCGAAGAAAAAGCCATCGTCTCCCTTGCGTCCGGAAAGCAAATCGTCAACGAGGCGCACTTCAAAACCGGCTGAGATGTTGTTGAGGACAGCATTCCATATGGGGCTCAACCGTTCAGCTTCATCCGGAACCTTGCGGCTGAACTCGTTCCGGTTGATCTCACGCAGCCATTCCTCGGCAGAGTCGTCGGTAAACAGAAAAAGCGCTGTGCGGAATCGTTCTGCCAGATTGGGCGAGCCGGTATGCTCGGCAAGTGAAGCCCGTTCCCCGCGCGTAGGCGGCATCACTAAAATCTCGGCATCGCCACCCTCGATTTCGGCGGTGAAGATGGCACTGGCACGGCGCCCCATTACCGGGCGAAAGAAGGCAAGCGTGCCGGAAGTAAGAAAGAACCTGCCGCCGCCGCGCGAAAATTGTAGATCGCGAACGTGGTAGCACTGCTCGGGATCAAGGCCGGCTTCCCGAAGCTGGCTGCCCAGCTCGGCGGGCGTCGGAGTATCACCCAAAGACAACGCCAGCGCCATCGCGACCAGATACGGCACAAGTCCAGTCTAATCGCGCGATAGGATGAACGTACGACGAAAAAGTGCGGGGAGGTCCATGAATGTTCGAACAAGTCAAACGGCTGTTGGCGGAAAGATTCTCGCCGCTGAGCCGCAGGCAACTGTTTCAGGGTGCAGGCCTGCTGCCCGCGGCGCTGGCTTCCGCTTCTGCGGCTCCCGCAGGCGGAAAAGGGCTGGAGGTTGGTCGCGATATTTACCAATCCATCGGCGTACGGCCGCTCATCAATTGTCGCGGTACTCTGACCATCGTCGGAGGCTCGTTGGAGCTACCCGAGGTTCGCGCGGCCATGGATGCGGCGGGTCAATACTTCGTTCATCTCGATGAGCTGGCGGAAGGAGCCGGCAAACGGATCGCCGAGATCACGGGAGCCGAGTGGGGCGTGGTTACCTCCGGATGCGCGGCGGGGATCGCACACGCTACGGCAGCGTGCGTCGCCGGAGCCAATCCCGACCTGCATGTCAGAATTCCGAATCTGCATGGTTTTCCGAAGAACGAGGTCATCATTCCGAAGCATTCGCGGAATGTCTACGACGCCGCCGTGCGGTCAATCGGCGTTCAGGTGCTTGAGGTCGAAACGCCCGAACAGTTGGAAGCGGCGCTTGGCCCGCGTACGGCCATGATCTATTTCTTTGCCACCGAACGAAACGAAACCGGTCCGATGTCGCTCGAACCGATAGCCGCCGCGGCAAACAAGCGGAACGTTCCGGTTTTTGTCGATGCAGCCGCCGAAGTGCTGACCATCCCGAACGTACACCTCAAGAAAGGCGCCGCGCTGGTTGGCTACAGCGGAGGAAAATGCCTTCGCGGACCGCAGTGCGCCGGCGTCATCATCGGCCGCAAGGACTTGACCCAGGCAATGTGGGTTCACAGCGCGCCGCACCATGGATACGGGCGCTCGACGAAGGTTGGCAAAGAGGAAGCAATGGGTATGCTGATGGCGCTCGAAATGTGGACGCGGCGCGATCACGATGCCGAGTGGAAGCAGTGGCGATCCTGGATGGACCATATCGCCGCGCGTGTTCGCAAAGTATCCGGCGTATCGGCCGAGGTGCGCGAGACACGCGCTCTTTCGAATCGGACTCCCGGGCTGTCGATCCGTTGGGACAGCGCTCAGCTAGGGATCACCGGAGACGAAGTGGCAACCACCCTTCTTGCCGGGGAACCACGAATTGCATTGAGCCCGTCCGGCCGAGGCCGGGGTGGCGCTGCCTCTACCGGCAATACCGGTGTATCGATCACTGCCTACATGATGAACGCCGGCCAGGAAAAGATTGTGGCTGACCGCCTGTACCAGGTACTGTCGGCGGCGAAGCCCGGCGTGTCGAAAGCTACGCCTGCGGCACCTGTAGCCGAGCTGACAGGGCGCTGGAATGTACACATAGATTTTCTCGGCGGAAGCTCCGATCACGTTCTCTATTTGACCCAGGACGGCGGGCGCATCGCGGGGACGCATCAGGGCGACTTCATCCGGCGCGATCTAATGGGCACCGTTGAAGGAACCAGTGTTCGCCTCCGCAGTGCCATGGACGAAGGGCAGATGGGTGACCGGCTGGTATACACGTTCACCGGCACCGCGTCCGCCGACTCTATGTCGGGCGACCTCGATCTCGGCGAATATCTGAAGGCCAAGTGGACAGCAAAAAAACACCGGTACGGCGCAGGCGGCACGGCATAAAGGTACGATGACAGAACCGCACCCAAGTGCCACTCGACACGATGTCGAGTGGCACTTTTCAGCTCAAACAACCGTGGTCACCGGTGGATCGACCGGGATCGGCCGGGCAATTAGCGAAGCGTTCGTGGCGGCCGGATGCGAAGTATGGATCGCTTCCCTGCCGGGACCGGAGCTTGAGGAAGCCCGCCGCGCATCCTCCCTTCGGGGTGCCCACTTTGTTAACTGCGATGTCAGCGATGACGCCCAAGTCGGCCATTTGTTTTCCAAAATCGATCGGCTGAACAATGTTGTGCAATGCGCCGGAATCATTGCGCGCGACGAAGAATTTGAGATCCAGAAATTCGTTCGCGTGATCGATGTAAACCTGACGGGTGCGATGCGCGTCGCAACTGCTGCGCGCCCGCTGCTTCTGAAGAGTGGCGGCGGCTCCATCGTGAACATTGCGTCACTTTGGGCATTGTTCGGCGGGCCGCGCGTGCCCGCCTACACCGCAAGCAAGGGCGGCATCAAGCAGCTGACAAAGTCCCTGGCCGTCGCATGGGCGCCCGACAATATTCGTGTTAATGCGCTGGCGCCCGGTTGGATCGCAACGAATCTCAGCAAAGAGGCTCAAGAGACGCCGGAAGTTTCAGCGCGGATTCTGGCTCGAACACCGATGGGCCGCTGGGGAACGGGCGAAGATGTAGCCGGCGCCGCGCTCTTCCTATGCTCCAGCGCCGCACGATTCATAACCGGGGTGACGCTGCCAGTGGACGGTGGATTTGCAAGCTGCTAAAGTCTCCAAGTGTTATCCATGAAAGCATCTGCCGCACTCGCAACTCATCCGCTGGCGGTCGCGGATCTTGTCCTCCGGGCAATTCCTGAAGACGAACGCATTTGGGTTCCGCAAGCGGAGAGCGTCTGGTTCCGGCCACTGTTATTGAACAGAACTAACGGATCTTGGTGCAATTTGCTACGGGTCCGGCGAGCCGGCGTCTTAAGCCGTCATCGTCACCCCGCGCCCGTTACCGGGTATGTCCTTCGCGGATCCTGGCATTACCTGGAACACGATTGGACTGCGAATACCGGGGATTTTGTCTTCGAACCTCCTGGTGAAACGCACACGCTGGTGGTACCGGCCGACGTCGAGGAGATGATTACCCTCTTCCAGATTTCCGGCTGCATGTACTACGTCGACGAGGACGGAAACCACACGGGATTTGAAGATGTCTTCACCAAGATCGACATGTGCCGGAAGCATTACTCGGCTTGCGGCCTTGGTGAAGACTATGTCGATCAGTTTGTCCGCTAGTTACGCGGGCGGGTAGTACCCACGCGGTCGCGGGCCGGACTGCTACCACGGGTGTCTACTGTCCTGCTGCTGCTCGTCGATCGCATCAAAATTCCCGTGCCATCCTCGCGGAAGTTGTCCACAAGCATCTTCTGAGGGAGGCCGTCCTGAACTTCGCTGAAGAACACCGCCCGGCGAGCGGTACCGCTTTCGGCGCTGAAGAAGTAGGTGAAAGTATCCTTCTCCCAGTGGTCCAGCGTATAAGACGTCTGCTTCGGACCCACCCGCATTATGAGCGAGTTGCCATTGACAGAAACGGTGATCGGACCATAGAAATCGCTCTCGTAGGTTCCAGCGTACGCCGTGAGCGGGAGAGGCGTCGGCGTTGGATCGGGCTGCGGCAACTTGGAATAGTCCGGAATCGGGTCGACAAGCGCTTGCTCAAGACGCTCCATCCAAATCGCCGGCCAATCCTGGCTAGGTTTTCCGTCACGCGAAAGCCCGTTATCCAGAATGTCGAGGAATGTGTCGGCCATCGCTTCGGCAATCCCATTCGGAAAGCTATTGGTCAAAATTACAATACCCACGCCTTGGCGCGGCAACATCGTGACATTGGTGCCGGCACCTAGCGAGAACGCGCCGCTGTGAGAGGTTTTCAAACGGCCTTTGTTGTCGTAGCTGACATTCCACCCGATTCCATAGAACTCTCCCGCGCCGGTTTCCGGATTCACGCCGCGGAGGATCTGCGGGCTTTGAATTTCGGCAAGTACGTTACTCGCGATCAATGTTTCACCGCCAACCTTGCCGTCGGACAGGATCATTTGCATCCACCTGGCAAGGTCGTGCGCGGAGGAAGAAACACCACCGGCTGGACTCTGAGCATCCGGTTGCCGGTCGAACCGGGGAAACGGTTTGCCATTGATCGGGACATGCAGCCAGGCGCGATTGGCGCGGGCAATATAGTCGGCATGCCGCGAACTGGTGGATGTCATCCCGAGCGGCTGGTATAGAAATTCATCGGACACCTGTTCCCAAGTGCTGTTCACCTTCTTCGCCGCCGCAACTCCGGCTTCGGTCAACCCGAAGTTCGTGTAAGCATAATCCTGCCGGAAGCGACTCAACGGCGAAACAAAACGAAGGCGCCGAAGAACTTCTTCGCGGCCGTATCCGATGTCTTCCAGCAAGTCGCCGGCGTGCTCGTATAGGCCTGAACGATGCGACATCAAATCGCGAATACTCAAGCTCGTTGTCACCCACGGATCTGACATCTCAAAGCTGGGATCCAGTTCGGCGATGCGGTCATCCCAAGTGATCAGCCCTTTGGTCACCATAGCCCCGAGCACAGTGGAGGCCACGGATTTGGAAACGGAGGCGAGCTGGAATACTGTGTCCGCGTCGATCTTCTCGGGTTGCCCCACTTTCCGGAATCCGAATCCGTCGGCATACACCAACTGGTCCTTATAGACGACCGCAATCGCCATTCCGGCTGTGCCTCCGCGCTTCATCGCATCTTCTGCAAACTGCGGAAGGAAGCCGGACGCCCACCGGACGCGCGGCAAATTGATGGTAGTGCTCGGTTGAGCGCAGGATGCGGGAGCAAACACAGCTACCGGCAGACAACAGAGAATCAGATTTCGAATGAAAGAATGAAACATGAATAGCCTCCTCAGCGATATTGGTCGAGAAATTTTTTGAGCGCCAAAAGGTCTTCTTTTACGATGTAGGCGCAGGCCCCGGCTTCTCTCGCAGCTTCGCGGAAAACCGGGTCATCGTAGGTGCTCACGATGACGATACGCGCTTTCGGATCGATCGATCTGATACTGGCAGCCAGACCGAATCCATCCGCGCAGTCCGCCTGCAGCTCCATCAAAACGAAATCAGGGCGAAACGAAGTAAAAGTTTCCAGGCTTGTCTTCCGATTTGAAGTTTCTTGCACTTCGTCCGTCTCGATTGCCACGATGGAGCGGATCAGCCGGCGAATTGTTGCATTGTCGTCGACGATGAGGATCTTCATCCCGGCCCCATTGACCGCTACCGTCCTGCCCGGCGCATAGCCAATGGCTAGACTACCCTTGGCCGCATCCCGGTTTCCAGAAGCCGGGTACAAAAAGGCGCAAGGGCCGTCCACATGAAAAACTCGTGTGGTACTACACGCGCTTACAGCTTGATCTTGTTCTGCAGCGCAAACTTCAGAAGTGCGCTGGGACCGTGGATCCCCAGCTTCTGGCACATGAGGGTTCGATAATTTTCTACAGTCCGGTGATGAAGGAAAAGCTCCGCCGCGATCTCCTTACTCGACTTCTCATCGGCAATCGAGCGCAGAATCTTACGTTCGGTTCCCGTCAGCGACTGCAAGCCGCTATGCGACCGCTCAAATTCCGCAATCTGTTCTCTGCGATGAACCAGCAGGCCGGTCAGGGTACTGGTTACATAATGCCGGCCCAACGCCACGGCATGAATCGCCTGGACAATTTCCACCAGTGCACAGTCCTTGAGGACATATCCCTTTACACCAAGATCCATAGCCGAATAAAACAGATCCGGCCCACTGTGCATCGTCAGAAAAATCACTTCAACCGGCAGGCGGCGCAGAGCGACTTCCCGCATCACGGCAAAACCGTCGGCCTTGGGCATATCGATATCCAGAACTGCGACACGCGGCTTTAGTTCGGCCAGCAATGCCAGTGCCGACTCGCCATCGGCGGCATCGGCCAGGACCTTAAGATGCGAATCCCGCTCCAGCGCTTGCCGAAGCCCTTGACGCACCACCGGATGATCGTCAGCAATCACAACGCTGATGACCTCAGGCATGACCAGGATTCCTTAAGCTAATCTCCACCCGCACCGTGGTGCCTTCATCCGGCTTCGATTCAATGAACGCTTTTCCTCCCAGCAGAAGCGCGCGCTCGCGAATACCCAACAACCCGAATCCGGACTGTCCATCGGAGTACTCCGGCAAGATGAACCCTTTGCCGTCGTCGCGCACGACTAACAACAAGTTCGGCTCATCGTATCGAACTGTGACCCAGACGTTCGACGCGTTGGAATGCTTCAGCACATTGTTTATGCTCTCCTGGACGATTCGATAGAAGTTTATTTCGAGATCCCTGGGCAGTAGGTCATCGATTTTGTCCACTTGCGGAAAAAATTCGATGCGGCCGGCCATGGAGGCGCTGCGTAGGACACCCTCTACCGCCTTGGTTAAACCCAACCGGTCCAGTTGATAGGGTCTCAGATTATAGGAGATTTCCTTGACTTCGCTGATCGCGCGGGAGGTTTCGTCTGAAATTGCCTCAACATGCGCCGGGTCGCGGGGCTGCTGGAGATTTAGGAGAGCGAGATTCTTAATGATAATCAGCCGTTGACCCAGGCTGTCGTGAATTTCAGCGGCAATGCGCTTTCGCTCTGACTCCTGGGACGCAATCAACTGGCGGGCAAACATCCCCTGCGCCACTTGTGCCCGGCGCAGTTGATTGCCGCGAATCCGCCACGCCAGGTAAACGGCCCCGGCAATCGAGATCGCCGCCAGGGCACGGAACCAGGTGGTGCCGTAGAACGGCGGCAGGACAGATAAAGCAACAGCAGCTCCTTCGGTGTTCCAGATTCCATCGCGGTTCCCGGCAATCGCGCGAAAAACGTACTCACCCGGCGGAAGGTGGGAGTAAAAGGCGGTCCGGCGCGTACCG
>CAYTVP010000097.1:0-940 GCA_964441675.1 uncultured Solibacteraceae bacterium
GGAATGTACACCGCTACCGTTCAAAGCCCGCGCCCGCCAGTTCCGAGACGGCCTCGACGTTTGGACGCCCGCGCAGCGCCGGATCGCCCCGGACATGCTCAGTCCTCGCGCAAAAACGCACAATTATCTGAACATGATTGTCGCGGAGCAGTCGGTGAAAGCGCACGATCCCGACGGCTGGGCAGTGCTGCTCGACGTAAACGGAAATCTCGCCGAAGGAATGGGTAGCAACATCTTTATCGTTCGCGAGGCCAAGCTCTTTACTCCAAGCGAGCGCTACGTCCTTCAAGGTGTCAGCCGCCAGATGACGTGCGATCTCGCCCAAAAGCTCGCCATTCCCGTGATTGAAGGGGACATCGATCTCTTCGATGCGGCGAACGCCGAAGAGATGTTCCTGACGTCAACGAGTCTCTGCATTGCCGCCGTGCGCAGTTTTAACGGCGCCAAGGTTGGCGACGGCCAGGTACCCGGCCCGATCACCAAACGCCTGATCGACGCCTACATCGGCGAAGTAGGATGCGATTTCGTAAAACAGTATCTGGATCGGCTGCCCTGACGTGATTACGAGCCGATAGCGGCTTCACTCCGCTCCTTCCGGTACGGGAGGAAATCAGTTTACTTTTCGCGCCGTGAAAGTCATGTCGTATTCGCCCCAGGCGCCCGTGCCTTTCAGTTGGCCGTCGGAGAGCTCTCCGTCCAGCTTAAAGTCAGCAGCTTCGCCGGCTTCGGCCGAGAACAAGCGCCCGGAAAGTGAAAGCTTGCCTTCTCGGAAAGTGCCTGTGATCGGCTCCTTCGCATCGGGAAACTCGGCGTCCACAATCTCTGCGTTCTGCTTAAGCGTAACGGCGCTGCGCCGTTCACCCCCAGGTGTCTGCCAGATAAAATCCCACCTGCCGTCCAGATCGGCCGCCAGAAGTCCCGCGGCCCCAGCGATGATCAG
>CAYTVP010000097.1:950-9663 GCA_964441675.1 uncultured Solibacteraceae bacterium
GGGTTGCCAGTTTCACTGGCGCAACCGGGGTTACCGCGACTTCCAGGACTTTCTGAGGGACTTCTGGCGGCCCCAGCGATGATCAGCAAAAGCGATTTCATTATTGATGCACCCTCAATAAGCCAATATCAGCCATTTGACAACTTTCACCAGTGTAGTGCCGCTGGGAGTCACTACCGCCACCTAAGTGATCGGTAGGTGTGTCAACACAAAATCTGCTCGTATCGCGGGCGGCGCCAGTGGCAGCACGCGCGTTTCGTACCCGCTCTCGCGGTAGACGGTTTCCACTACTCGAAAGGTCCGCTCCGCCTCGGCAAAATCCTGTTTCCGTTCATTGTCGTTCTGGTAGATCGCCTTCCAGGGCGGAGCGAGGAAGACAACCGCTGCGTAACGATACTCCGCGGCACGCGGCTTCGATCGCCTTCCGATCGGCCAAGTCGATCAAGCGCGCGTAGCCAAGAGTGTCAGGAATGCCACGGTCACAAAATACAGTTTCGGTCACGCTCTCGTACAGCTCGAACGACTGTATGGAGCGCTCTAGCATCAGCCGCGTGTACGCTTCCCTGTCCTGCCACGGGAGCGCTGTTCCCCCATTCCGGGATTGTTCCTGAATAATCTGGCGCGCCACTTCAGGCGCAACGAGATATCCGCGCCGGGAAAGTTCCGTGAGCAGAGTGGTCTTTCCGGATCCGGGCCCACCGGAAACCACAACTAAGTGGGACGCCAAGGAGGGGTTCTTTTACAGCAGTTTTGTGATCGCTGCTTCGATCGTATCGATCTCCGCTTCCCCGATAAAGCTCTGTACTTTCTTTCCGGTCTTATCGTAAAGAAACGTCGCGGGCAGCGCGCCCGACCACTTTGGGTCGATCGAATTAATGAACTTGTCGTCGTTCTTTGCCTGCTTCAAATAAGCTGGGCCGTTGATACCGGACTTTGCGAGAAATGCCCGGGCCTGGGGCTCATCTTCCGGCTCGTCCGCGGAAACCGTTATCAGAATGAAGCCTTTGGCTTTCAACTTTGCGTGCAGTTTCGCCAGCGCGGGCATCTCTGCGCGACATGGCTCACACCAGGTGGCCCAGAAATTGATCAGGACAGCTTTGCCCTTCTGGGCAGCTACCAGCTTCTGGTATCCAGCCTCATCCAGCGGCGACAGCTTAGTCGCCGGAGCTGCAGCGGACACCGCAGCTCCAGCCAGACCGACAATGACATCTCGCCGGCGCAAAATTTTTAGGATGCCTTCTTTGCCCGCTTCAGCGTGCAGCCGAACGCTTTCGTTTCGGCTTGCGCCACCGGCTTACCGGCAAGCACCGCGTTCAGCGCGTTGCGCAATCCCTGGTTGGTGATGCGCGCGGTGTTCCGCGAATCGTCGATGTAGCCGTGATATACGATCGTTCCTGCTTTGTCGATGACGAAGGACTCCGGCGTCACCTGCGCGCCGAACTTGTCCGCGACCACGTTGTTAGCATCTTTGTACACCGGAAAAGTAAATCCGGACCGTTTCGCGTGTTCTGCCACAACTTCCGGGGATTCCGTCGCGTTCGAATTCAAGAAGATGAACTTTACCCCCTTCTTCGAATATTCATCGTTCAGCGCGATCATCCGCGCGTTGTAATCGTTTGAGACAGGGCACTGCTCGGAAACCCACGTCACCACCGTGACGTCGCCTTTCAGATTCTTAAAGCTGGCCGGAGCACCCTTAACGGTTTGCAAATCGAAATCGGACACTTTCCCGCCTAGCTTGAACTCCTGTGCATGAACCAGACTGGCAGCCAGAATTGCGCCAATGCTGAGGAAACGATACATCGTGAACTCCTTCCTGGGACTGGTATTCTCTTTTAGACGTCGGCCCGGGCGCGTACGTCGCTATTTATCGTCGGATTTCTTGTCCTCTTCGCTTTTCTCTTGTTTGTCTTCCAATTTCAAATTAAGGACAATCACACTGCGGTCATCGAATACGCTGACGGATTTTGTCTCGCTGGCTTTTCCCTCGTGCTGCGCCGCCAGCTCGTACTCTACGTCTTTGTTCAACGACGAGAATCTGTACTTTCCATCCGCCTTTGTAATGAACGAGATTACCGCCAACGTCTTCACGTTCTTTAGCTTGACGACCGCGCCTTCGACGGGGTTACTCTGGACATCCTGCACCATGCCCTGCACGTCCCGCATTTTCGGATCGCGCTTTTCCTTGCCGCCCTTAAAGAAGGGCGGACTCCGCGGGGGCGGTGCCTGTGGCACTTGCCCCCAGGCCAGGATCATGGCTCCGGTGGCGGCTGCCAGTAAACGCATGATCGCTTGGCACATAGGCACCCCTTTATTCTAACCCCGCCAGATCAAAGACTTACCGTCGGATTCCAAGCGTTGATCTCAGCGCCAGTCCTGGTCCTCATCCTCGTCCTCGCTGCTGTCGTATTCGTCCTCATCCTCGTCATCTTCGTCTTCGTCTTCGTCTTCGTCGAAGTCGTCCTCATCCTCGTCGTCAGCGCCGTCGGCTGGTTCCAGCTCAACGGGATCTGTGCTCGCAACCCGAAGATTCGCCCCACACTCCTCGCAGGTGAACTCATCTCCTTCGTCGAGTTCGTCTTCTTCAAAACCCAGATCGTTAGTGCACTGTGGGCAAATCACCATCTTTCCCTCCATTGACGGTATTCAACTCTTGTATAAAATTCCCCGCACTAGGGCAATCGGTAAAAAGTTAGCGCATTCTCGCCCTGCCGGATGGTCCGCTTCCGGACCATCGCTCCCCATTGCAAGCCAGGATCGAATTTCGCGGCATGTTGCACGATTACCAGGCACGGAGTTTTTTGCGCCAGCGCCTCCCGTGCCTCACTGTATTCCTCCTCGTTTTCGTAGGGCGGATCGAGAAAAACGATATCCGCTTCCGTGCGTGAAAGTACCTGCCGGGCCTTGCCCGTAAATACTTCCGCCCGCGAAGACAAGCCCAGCGATTCCAGATTGCGATGAATCGCCTCCACCGCGTTCCGGCTGTTTTCGACGAAGATCGCCCGGCTGGCTCCCCGGGACAACGCCTCAATGCCGACCGTCCCAGAGCCCGCGTACGCGTCGAGAAATACGGTGTCTGCGATTTCAGGTTGGAGAATCGAGAACAGAGATTCGCGCAGGCGGTCTGGCGTGGGCCTGGTCATTAGTCCTTTCGGCGCCACCAGCCTCCTGCTCCGGAACTCTCCCGCAATCACGCGCATGATGCACTCACCCCGCTTCCACCAGCCCGTACCGGCGCTTCCAGTTTTTCTCAACCCAAGCCAGGGCTTGTTCGTATGCGTCGCCCGAAGGAGGCGCCTCCACCATCTGCTTCGCCTCTATTCGTGCCGCTTCGAGAATCTCCTGGTCGCGGATCAAGTTGGCAAAATGCAATCCCGGTACGCCGGATTGCCGCGTGCCGAAGAACTCTCCGGGTCCGCGCAGCTTTAAATCCATGTCCGCGATAAAGAAGCCGTCGCTCGAATCCACCATCGTCCGTATCCGGTCGCGCCCCGTATCGCTCAGTTTGCCTGTTACCAGGATGCAGTAGCTCTGTGCGGCGCCGCGCCCCACCCGGCCGCGCAGCTGATGCAGCTGCGCCAGTCCGAACCTCTCTGCCTGCTCGATCACCATCACGGTGGCGTTCGGCACGTCCACGCCGACTTCGATCACGGTCGTCGAAACCAGAACCTGAATCGCATTCGCTGCAAACTCCCGCATGACGGCTTCTTTCTCGTCCGGCCGCAACTTTCCGTGCAGCAGCCCGACACGCAAATCCGGGAATACCGTCTTCGACAAGTGCTCGTACATCTTGGAGGCTGCTTTCATCGCCATCGTCTCGGATTCGTCGATCAGTGGATAGACGACATATGCCTGGCGGCCGGTGTCCACTTCTTTCCGGATGAAGCTGTAGACTTGCTCGGCTTTCTGATCCGGCACATGGCGCGTGACGATCGGCTTGCGCCCCGGCGGCAATTCGTCGATCACCGATGTATCCAGATCCCCATATGCCGTCAGCGCCAGCGTCCGCGGTATCGGTGTCGCCGTCATCACCAGGAGATCGGGTGTCACGCCTTTGCGCAGCAGCCGCAGCCGCTGCAAAACGCCGAATCGGTGCTGCTCGTCCACGATGGCGAGCCCCAGCTTTTGAAAGTCGACATCTTCTTCGAGCAGTGCATGAGTTCCGATTACGAATGGAACGTAGCCGCCTGCGATCAGCTTCTTGATCTGCGCCTTCTCACGCGCCGACATCGATCCGGTCAGCATTGTCACGACGTAACCCAGCGGCTCAAATAGCTTGCGGAACGAGAAATAATGCTGCGTCGCCAGAATCTCCGTCGGGGCGAGCATTGCCACCTGATGACCGTTTTCGATCGCAATGACGGCAGCCTGCGCCGCCACCAGCGTTTTCCCGCTTCCCACATCACCTTGCAGAAGACGATGCATCGGGCTTGGTTCGGCCATGTCCTTGGCAATCTCGGCCAGCGCGCGCTTCTGCGCTCCGGTGGGCTTGAACGGAAGCATCGCCTTGATGCGCTCCCGCACCTGGTCTGTCAGTCGAAATCCGATCCCGGTTACCCGCCGCGACGATGCGCGCTTCAGCAGCAATCCCATTTGGAGCCAAAAGAACTCTTCGAAGATCAGCCGCTGTTGCCCCGGCGTGCGAAACGCGTTTAGCAGCCGTAGGTCCTCGTCCTCCGGAAAATGCAGTGACTCGAGAGCGTCCCAACGCGACGGAAAGTTGTGCCGCATTCTGACAGCCTCGGGCAATGCATCGTCCACCCGCTCCACAAGATCAAGCAGGCGGCGCGTCAGGGTGCGGAACTGCTTGGTGTTGATCCTTCCGGTAGCTTCATAAATCGGCACAATCCGTCCGGTGTGGAGAGAAGCATCGCCCTCGTCGTCGCCCTCGGCCGATAGAACCTCATACTCGGGATGCATCATTGTCAGGTCACCCGAATAGCTGTCGAATTCTACTTTTCCAAACAACGCCACACGCAAACCCGGGCGGAGAACGCCTTCGAGGTAAGCGCCATGAAACCATTTGGCGCGCAGTGTGCCGCTTGAGGCGTCGCCGACCGACATCTCGAAAAGCCCGAGGTTCTTCCGCCGGAATCCGGCAACTTTAGCCGTTCGCACTTCGCCCACAACCGTGGCCATCTCGCCCGGCGCCAGCTCAGAGATTGGCTTAAGGTTCGACCGGTCTTCGTAGCGAAACGGCGCATAGACCAGCAGGTCTTCCGCGGTCCTCAAACCCTTGGCCTCTAGCTGCGCCGCGCGCGCCGGGCCGACGCCCTTCATGTACATCAGAGGAGTGGAAAGATCTAGACGTTGCAAAGGCTCTCTCGGAATCAGCGTACCATGCGCCCATGCAACGTCTCCTGCCTTTTGCCGCGGCTGCCGCTTCGCTAACCGCGGCCGATCTCCGTGTCGGCATTATCGGCACAGATACATCGCACGTCACGGCATTCGCGAAAGTCTTGAACGATCCGTCCAATGCCGACCACATTCCTGGTGCCAAAATCGTTGCCGCCTACAAGGGCGGCAGTCCGGATATTGAATCGAGCGCCAACCGTGTCGAGGGATTCGCCAAGGAACTTGCGGAAAAATGGTCAGTCGAGATCGTCCCGGACATCGCCAGCCTGTGTGCCAAAACGGATGCGCTGCTTCTAGAAAGTGTCGATGGCCGCAAGCACGTTCCCCAGATGAGGGAAGCGGTCAAATGCGGCAAGCCGATCTTCATCGACAAACCTCTTTCTTCCACCCTCGCCGAGGCGCGTGAGATCGCAAGCATCGCGAAATCGGCGGGCGTGCCCTGGTTCAGCTCATCGAGCCTCCGCTATGCAAGCTATGTCGATCTGATCCGCAAACCCGGATTGAAGGGGGCTGTCTCCTGGGGCCCCGGTCCGTTCGAAAAAACACACCAGCTTGACCTCGCCTGGTACGCCATTCATCCCATTGAGGCGCTGTTCGCCATCATGGGTCCCGGCTGCGAAGAGGTAACGCGCGTTTCGGGCGCAAGCGAGGATACCATCACGTGCCGCTGGAAAGACGGACGCGTTGGCACCGTGCATGCTTTGCGGCCCTATGGCAGCTACGGGGCCGTCGGCTTCTTCGAGAAACAAGCTGTTCAAAGCCCGGCGAACTCCACTTTCAGCTACGTTCCGCTGCTGAAGGAGGTCGTGAAATTCTTCCAGACAAAACAGGTCCCGGTACCGAACGAAGAGACTCTCGAGATCTTTGCATTTATGGATGCTGCGCAGCGATCCAAGGAAGCTGGCGGCAAGCCGATGAAGCTGCAGTAGGCAGGCGCGTCTAAAATAGTTACTTCATGCCGGATTTGTTAAAGGGTAAGGTCGCGCTCGTAACAGGCGTCGCGAATAAATGGAGCATCGCTTACGCGATTGCCGCGGCGTTTCATCGTGAAGGCGCCGAGCTGCTGCTGACATATCAGAACGACCGCCTAAAGAAATCCGTGGAAGAAATCGGAGCCCAATTCGGAGCGAAAGCGATCGTTGCCTGCGATGTGGCGAGCGACGAATCCATCCAGGCCATGGCTGCCGGGTTGCCGGCGGAACGCATCGATATTCTGGTCCACTCCATTGCTTTTGCCGGCCCGGAAGAGTTGAGTAAACCGTTTGTCGAGACTTCGCGCGAAGGATTTCGCCTGGCGCACGATATCAGCGCGTATTCCCTCGTGGCCTTGGCCCGCGCGATCGGGCCGAAGATGGACGCGGGCGGTTCCATTATGGCTCTCAGCTACCTTGGCGCAGTGCGCGTGGTACCCAACTATAACGTCATGGGCGTGGCCAAGGCGGCACTTGAATCGGCTGTGCGCTACCTGGCCTACGACCTCGGCCCGCGCAATATTCGCGTGAACGCCATTTCGGCCGGTGCCATCAAAACCGCGTCGCTTCGCGGTATCAAGGACGGATCGAAGCTGCTCGAAGCGGCGCCCGCGGCATCGCCTTTGCGGCGCGCTACCGATCCTGCCGAGGTGGCCGACACGGCTGCTTTTCTTGCGAGCGATTTAGGCCGCGGAGTAACGGGAAATGTGATCTATGTTGATGCCGGCTTTCAGATTATGGGCTTGCAGAAGGCAGACTAGCATTTCTATGATGTAGATCGGACTGAAGTCCGTTACCAGATGGGCCGCTTGCCCGTCTGATCCGTATTGGACATTTCGAGAACACATGATTAAAGTGAACGGCCTTACCAAGCGATACGCGCGCACGGTGGCGGTCGATGACATTTCCTTTGAAGTCGGCAAGGGACAGATTGTGGGTTTTCTTGGACCCAACGGGGCGGGGAAAACCACAACCATGCGCGTCCTCACATGCTTCCTCCCTCCCTCCAGCGGAACGGCAGAAATTGCCGGGTTCGACGTTCAGAAGGACGCCGCCGAAGTCAAAAAGCGGATCGGCTATCTGCCCGAAACGCCGCCTCTCTATCCGGAAATGGACGTTGCCGGATATCTCACCTTTGTGGGGCAGCTGAAGGGAGTGCCCTCGGTCGAGTTGAAGCAGCGCGTGGCTGAGGTATCCGAGCGCTGCTCTGTTGCCGATGTTTCGAATAAGCTGATCAGCAAGCTCTCGAAGGGCTATCGCCAGCGGGTCGGCCTCGCGCAGGCGATTATTCACAATCCCGATGTGCTGATCTTAGACGAGCCCACCTCCGGTCTCGATCCTAACCAGATCATTCAGACACGAGACTTGATCAAGTCGCTTGCCGGAAATCACACCATCATTCTGTCGACACACATCCTGCAGGAAGTGGAAGCAATGTGCGAGGACGTCATCATCATTGCCAAAGGCAAGCTGGTGGCATCAGATACGGTGGACAATCTGACGCGGCGCCTGCGCGGTACCGAAGCAGTGGCGATTGAGGTGGAACCGCGTAACGGCGATCCTGTCGATGCGGCAGCGGTACAGCGAAAGCTCGAACAGGTCTCCGGCGTGAGCCGCGTCATTCCCAAGACAATCGAAGACGGACGCGTCCCGTTCGAAGTGGAAAGTCTTCCGGGGCAAAATATTCGCGGCGACCTGGCCCGCGCAGTGGTAGAGTCCGGCTGGAATCTCATCGAACTCCGCGCGGTATCGGCCAGCCTGGAAGATATCTTCCTTCAGTTGACGGGGGGCGAGCAGAAATGAAAAACATCTGGATCATCTCGAAGAAGGAGTTGAAGAGCTATTTCGCTTCGCCCATCGCCTATCTGCTGATGGCGATGTTTGCCATCATCTTCGGCTTCTTTTTCTGGAATGTCGTCGGCTATTTCGTTTTTTTGGGAATGCAGCAGCAGATGGGCGGCCGCTCGTTTCCGATGAACCTGAACGAACAAATAATCCGGCCTCTTCTGCAGAACGTCAGTGTCATTGGCTTGTTCCTGATTCCGTTGATTACAATGCGCCTTTTCGCCGAGGAGAAACGGTCGGGGACTATCGAGCTATTGATGACTTCGCCCGTGACTGACTTTCAAATTCTGTCGGGCAAGTGGCTGGCGGCGATGCTGATGTACACCGCCATGCTGCTGGTGGCGGGATTGAACTTCATCTTTCTATTTGCCTATGGGCAGCCGGACTGGCGCCCGATGCTGGTCGGATTCCTCGGATTGATTCTGCAGGCTGGGGGATTGTTGGCGATCGGAACCTTTATTTCCACCCTGACGCGAAATCAGATTGTCGCGGGCGCAGCCACTTTCGGCGTCTGCCTGCTGCTGTGGGTGATGGAATGGGTG
>CAYTVP010000097.1:9673-12855 GCA_964441675.1 uncultured Solibacteraceae bacterium
GACCGGCTATGAAACCGCTACCTGGGCGAAAGTGATGGCGTACCTGTCGATCGTCAGCCACTTCGAAAGTTTTGCCAAGGGCGTCATCGATTCCAAGGACATTATTTTCTACTGCTCGGTGATCTTCATCGGGTTGTTCCTGACCGCGCGCTCGCTCGAAAGCCTGCGGTGGAGGTCGTAGCATGAAGGCAAATCGTCAAGCGAAATACACGGCTTATGCCGGCCTGTATCTGATCATCATCCTGGCGGTGCTGGCGGCGGTCAACTTTCTCGCCAACCGTTACAACAAATCGATCGATCTGACGGCGAACAAGCGCTACAGCCTTTCGGATCAGACCGAGAAAGTAGTCAAAGGCCTGAAGCAGGAAGTCAAAGTACGTGACTTTGACCGGGCTACCGGATTTCCGCAGGCTAAGGACTTGCTCGACCGGTACAGCAATCTTTCGCCGAACCTGAAGGTTGAATACGTTGATCCCGGCAAGAAGCCCGCGCTGGCTCGCGCCGCCGGAATCACGACGATGGGGTCGATCGTCGTGGAGAGCGGCAACAAGCACGAGCAGGCCAAGAGCGTCACCGAGGAAGAGATTACCGGGGCTGTTATTCGTTCCATCAAAACCACCGAGAGTACCGTGTGTTTTGTCACTGGCTCGGGGGAGCATTCGCTCGAAGACACCCAGGGCAACGGCTACTCACAATTCAAAGAGCTTATCGAAAAGGCAAACTACAAGGTGCGAACCATTTCGCTGCTCGGCGCCGATCGTGCGGCGGATACCAAAGCACCGGAAAAGATCGCGGTGGGGAAGGCGCCTGCCCCCGATGCAGGCGGGAAGATTGGAGTTCCGGCGGACTGCACAATCACCGTCGTCGCCGGGCCGCGATTTGACTATCTGCAGCCAGCGGTCGATGCCTTGAAGACGTCGGTGGAATCCGGCGGCAAGGTGCTGGTGATGCTCGACCCGCCACTGAAGTTCGGCCGCGAAGAGATTTCCGACAACGCCGCGCTTGCGTCGTTGCTGGCAACCTGGGGCGTGACGCTCGAGAAGAATCTGGTTCTCGATCTATCGGGCGTTGGGCAGATTTTCGGTCTCAGTGAAGCGGTCCCGTTGGTGACCAGCTACGAATCGCACGCGATCGTCCGCGAGATGGGCGACACCGCCGTGGCCTTACCGATGGTCCGGTCGGTCGATGTCAAAAACGGCGAGAAGACAACCGCCGAGAAGCTGTTTTCGACATCCCGGAACAGCTTCGCCACCACCAACCTCTCGTCCGCCGAAGTTCGCCCCTCGAACGCCGATCAGAAGGGACCGCTCGCGATCGCCGCCGCGGGCACCGTCACCGGCAGCCAGGGGCGGTTTGTTGTAGTCGGCAGCTCCGGCTGGGTGGCCAACAATATACTGCGGTTTAACGGCAATCGCGATCTGGCGCTGAATATGTTGAACTGGCTCTCTTCGGATGAAGACCTGATCTCGATTCGCCCGAAGGATCCGGAAGACCGGCGGTTGACGTTGACGAATGCGCAGATGCGCATGGTTCGCACGGTAAGCCAGTTTTTGATCCCGCTAATGGTGATCTTCGGCGGTGTAGCCGTGTGGTGGAGGCGGCGCTAACCGATGCCGGGCCGTGGACTGCTAATCGCGGCCGTCGTGCTGGCGGCCCTCGCCGGCGGCGTCTGGTATTCGAACAAGCTGGAGAAGGATAAAGAGGGTAAGCCGCCCGATGACGCCGCTCCGAAGCTGATTGATACGGCGCAGGATCAAATTATCCGCGTCGAAATTGCGAAGAAGGGCAGTGCGCCGGTTGTCCTCGAGCGGGTGAAGGATGATACGTGGAATCTTCAAGCGCCAAAGCCCGCCGGCGCAGACAGTGATGCCGTCTCGTCCATGGTCTCGACACTGGCGAGCTTTTCGAGCGAGCGGTTGATCGACGAGAAGGTAGGGGAGCTGGGTGAGTTCGGCCTGGATAGCCCGGAGCTGACCGTTACGGTCGGCCTGAAAGACGGAAAGACGCAGAAGGTCCTGATCGGCGACGAAGCGCCCACAGGCGGCGGTTTCTTTGCCAAGCTCGAAGGCGACCCGCGTCTGTTCAGCATTTACAGCTACAACCGTTCCAGTCTCGACAAAAGCTGGGACGACCTTCGCGACAAGCGGCTGATGACCTTCGACCCCGGGCAGGTTTCGCGCGTGGAGTTGACCGCAAAAGGTGGCACCGTGGAGCTTGGCAAGACCGGCCAGGGCGAGTGGCAGGTGTTGAAGCCGGATGTGTATCGCGCCGACAACGTGATCGCCGACGAGGTTGTCCGCAAGCTGCAGGGCGCAAAAATGGAGCAGGTTGCGGCCGATGAAGCGCAGAAGGCCGCCGCGCTCTATCGCGCAGGCAGGCCGGTTGCCACGGCGAAAGTTACCAGCTCCTCCGGAACGCAGCAGATCGAAATTCGAAAGAACCAAGACGACTTCTACGCTCGATCGAACGTCGTCGAAGGCTTCTACAAAATCGGCCGCGATATCGAGGGTGTGGACAAGACGCTGGACGATCTTCGTAACAAGAAGCTGTTCGACTTTGGGTTCAACGACCCGACGAAGATCGAGATCCGCGATGGCGATGAGACCACCACCCTAACCAAGAGTGGCGAAGACTGGCAGCGTGACGGTAAGAAGATGGAGTCTACGGGCGTTCAGCAGTTGATTGACCGGTTGCGCGAACTGGTTGCCGCCCGGTTTCTGAAGGCCGGGCCGGCCAACCCCACGGTCGAGATCACCATCGTTTCCGACGGCGGTAAACGAACCGAGAAGGTTGAGCTTTCCAAGAGTGGGGCGGCTTTTGCCGGAAAACGCTCCGGCGAACCGGCATTGTACGAAGTGGGCAGCGTCGCCGTGGAAGAAATACAGCAACTAACGAGGGATCTAAAGGAAGCTTCGACGGCCCCACCGGCCAAAAAGTGAACGCTCTCCTCACCGACTTTTATGAGCTGACAATGGCCGCCGGCTATTTCGAAGCCGGAAAGGCGTCGGATATAGCCACATTCGAGCTCTTTATCCGGCGGTTGCCACCGGGGCGCGAGTACCTGATCGCGGCCGGGCTGGCGCAAGCGGTGGAGTACCTTCAGAATCTGCGGTTCCAGGCCGAGGAAATTGCCTGGCTGCGCTCGCTCCCGCAGTTTCAACGGGTACGGCCGGAGTTCTGGA
>CAYTVP010000097.1:12865-13071 GCA_964441675.1 uncultured Solibacteraceae bacterium
ATTTCTGCGCGACCTTCGTTTCACCGGCGACCTGATCGCCGTCCCGGAGGGCACGACGGTGTATGCCAACGAGCCGCTCGCCGCCGTTCGGGCGCCGATTATCGAAGCGCAACTCGTCGAAACATATCTTCTGTCCACGATTGCATTTCAAACCACGATCGCTACCAAGGCATCGCTGATTGTGGCGGCTGCAAAAGACCGCACGG
>CAYTVP010000098.1:0-12982 GCA_964441675.1 uncultured Solibacteraceae bacterium
GCTGATGGTCGAGACGCTCAATTTGCGCGCTCTAAAAAAGAAGAGAGCGCTCTAGACAGTCGAAGCTTCCGGGTGGGTCCATGGAGAGCGATACGGCCGGCGCAACAGTTTGTTCGCCTCTCGATCGCCCTTAATCTCCCCCTTCGCCGGATCCCACGCCAGGCTGCGGCCCAATTGCATCGATAAGTTTGCCAGGATACAGCTGGCTGTGGAAATATAGCCCTGCTCAATATCGGCGACAGGTTTCCCGCGAGTACCGATCGCCGTCAAAAGATCCTTCATGTGGCCGCGAATAGCGGGAGCCACATGCCGCTCCAGATCCTTCTCGTCGCGGTCTTCCGGATATTTCTCGAACTCGTAGGCGACGTCCTGATGAACCGGTTGAGCGCCTTTTTCGTTGGGAATGAAGTCATACGACATCACACTCAGCTTCAAAGTTCCCTTCTCGCCGTAAATAGTCGCTCCCCACGGATACTTCGGGTCCGCGGGTGGACCGTATGTGCGATGCTGCCACACAACATCGAACTCCGGATAGGCAAATGTCGCCGTTTGAGTATCGGAAATATTCGCTTTCGCACTCTTCTGCACGAAAATGCCGCCGGAGGAGGAGACGCTAGTGGGCCAGCCGAGATCGAGCATCCAGCGGACCATGTCCAGCATGTGAATACACATATCGCCCACGATTCCGTTGCCGTACTCCATAAACGCGCGCCACCCGCGCGGGTGAACAATCTCGTTGTATGGCCGCATAGGTGCCGGCCCGGTCCATGCCTCGTAATCCAGATTCGGCGGCGCGGTAGTATCCGGCGGGTTCTTTGTATTCCGCATGTGGTAGTAGCAGTAAATCTCCACCAGGCCGATCTTGCCGAGCTTGTCTTCCTTAATAAAACGGTCGCGAGCCTCGATGAGGTGCGGCGTCGAGCGGCGTTGAGTGCCCACCTGGACAACGCGTTTATACTTTCGCGCCGCGGCCAGCATCGCCTGACCTTCAGCAATATCGACGCTGATCGGCTTCTGCACGTAAATGTCGATGCCGGTCTTACAAGCTTCGATCATCGGAAGAGCGTGCCAGTGGTCGGGCGGAGCGATCAAAACGATGTCGAGATCTTTTTCCCGCAGCATCTCGCGATAATCGGCGAACATGCGCGGCTTCTTCTTCGATGCTTGCCGGCTGGCGACGATATCGGCCGCCTCTGCCAGCATCTTTTTGTCAACGTCGCAAAGCGATACGACTTCGACGGGCGATACCTGGATCAACCGCAGAAGATCGGCTTTGCCGTACCATCCGGTTCCGATTAAGCCTACGCGCTTGCCCTTCCCATCCGCCAACTGCGCCGGATAAGCGCGTGGCTGAGCGGCGATTGCGGCCGCTCCACTCATAAAAAAGTGACGGCGATTCATTTGAGAAACCCTGCCCTGAGTATATTCCCGGCGTGTAACAAAACGTAGGTGTAAATTATTGGCATCCAATTGCATTGTTGAGCGTCAAGGAAAACATGACGCGAAAGATGTTTCGCGTAGCCGCGTTTGCGGCTTCGTGTATGATTGCTGCCGCTGCGGACAACGCAGCTTATTTTGAAGTAACGGCTACAGGTGGATCGTTTGTAATTCGACTCACCGATCCCGCAAGGATTCAAGAAGCGCGTAATATCGTTGCGGGTACTCAGACCGATCGAGTTTCAGTCAGCGGAATCATCGTAAAAGCACCCGCTGCCTACAATCCAGAATGGAACTTCCATCTCGATCCTAATTCCATTGAGTTCTTTTCCATGGCGATAGAGGTATGCGATGGGGCACTTACGTATGTTGACGAACATCGGGAAGAAGTCGGCGGTGCGTTGCTGCCGAACAACCGCTGGTGTCCCTGGAGTTCGCGCGTCCAGAGTGAGATAACGGATCCTTCCGGAACCGAGCGTCTTCTTACGGTGACATCAGCCGCAAGCTTTAGCGAAGTCGCAATCAGCCCTGAATCGCTTGCTTCCGCAATAGCTGAAGAGATGACAGATCGTACAGAATCCGCCTCCGGTACTGACCTTCCGATGACACTGGCAGGATTGACCGTCGAGATTCAACCTGCGGAGGGTGAAGTTCGGCAGGCTCCTTTATTATTCGCATCGCCGGAGCAGATCAATTTTCTTGTACCGGGTTCGATCGAGCCAGGCGAAGCTACGGTTCGAGTCATCCATGAAGGCGGGGGCGAATTTGAAGCGCAAACGCGCATCGAACGAACAGCGCCGGGTATCTTTTTTGCATCCGTGGATGACAAGCAGTATGCGAATGCAATTCTTCTCCGCGTACGCGCTGACGGAAGCACGTCAGTTGAGAATGTCGTCGAAGCCGATCCGGAGACAGGCGATGTGACAGCCGTTCCAATCGATTTCGGTCCGGAGGGCGACCGGCTTTATCTCTCTTTGTACGGAACGGCGTTTCGCGACGCGACACAGGAAGAGATATCCGTAAACATTGTTGGGGCGGACTCAGTTCCTGTATTGTTCGCCGGACCGCAGGACGAAGTGCAAGGGCTGGATCAGCTGAATATCGAACTGCCCCGTTCGCTGGCCACTGAAGAAGACGCGGAGATCCGCATTACCACGCCAACCGGCCTGGGGACTCTCAATGCCAACTCCGTGTGGATTGCGATCAAGCGTGCCGAGTAGCAATGACTAGCGGCCGTCGATGGCTTGGGGCGCGGCTCCTTCGACACAGTGATAGGTCCGGCCGCTTTGTAAATTCTTGAACTCATCGGCGCGCCCGTTGGGCCATTGGACGGCTACACGATCGACCTTGGTCCGCCGTCCCGTCCCGAATGTCAAAGAGCGCTGAGACGAGGAAAGGTAGCTGGAGCCGCTTTTGACCATTTGTATTTGCTCGCCGGACGCGTCCGTCACGCGGATAATTGCGCCTATGGCATCCCGGTTCGACTGCCGTCCTTCGAGGCGAAACCGGATCGATTGATTGCCGTTGGTGATGTCGTTTCGATAGAGAAGTGCGGGTCCGGCGTTCGTCGTCAGAAGAATGTCCAGATCGCCGTCCCGGTCAAAATCGCCGTAAGCAGCTCCGCGCGCCACTTTCGGAGCAGCGAAATCCGCGCCGCATTGCTGGGCAACGTCACGAAACCGCCCGCGGCCATCGTTCAAAAACAAGTGCGGCGACTGTGCGTGGTGTACGCCTTGCGCAAGATTGCGGACTGAATCATCAATGTGGCCGTTGGCCGCCAACAGATCCAGATAGCCATCGAGGTCGGCATCAAAGAAAAAGCATCCAAAGCCCAGACTGTTCCGCGAGGGCGCGGCGATGCCCACCGGGCCGGCGCGATCGGCGAATCCTGCCCCAGCCGGCTCATACAGCGCAATCATTTCATTATCAAAGTTGGTCACTGCGATACTTTCGCGGCCGGAGCGATTGTAGTCACCGGTATCGACGCCCATTCCGGCCCGCGCGCGGCCATCTTCGCTGAAGGCTACTCCCTGCCGCACCGCCATCTCGCGAAATGTACCGTCGCGTTGATTTCGATATAGCTTGTTCGGTTGTGTATCGTTGGCCACGAAAAGATCGGGCCAGCCATCCTTGTCCAGATCGAACATCGCTACGCCAAGCGATTTTGAGGATGAGTCGAGCAACCCGGCCTTCGCAGTCACATCCTCGAAGCGTCCTCCACCTCGATTGCGAAACAACCAGCAAGTGCTGCCGCGATAGGCTTCCGGGGTGCAATACGATTTGTGCTCGCCATCGAGTGTGCAGAATACATCGTCTTCGGCGGACCAGCGGACGTAATTGCAGACGAACAGATCCAATAGCCCGTCGCGGTCGTAATCGAACCACAACGCGGAAGTGGAAAAAGCATCGTGCCCGCCAAGGCCCGACCGGACAGTGACATCCGCGAACGTGCCATCTCCTTTGTTGCGAAACAGCCGATTCTGTCCAACGCAGGTGACATAAAGATCCGGAAACCCGTCGTTATCAAAATCGCCGACGGCCACGCCCATGCCATAAAGAGAAATTTCCAGCCCCGCGGCGCGGGTTACGTCGGTGAATGTGCCATTCCTGTTGTTTCGATACAGACGCAATGTCGAACGCTGGCGAGGCTTACCCTTGCGAAGATCACAACCGTTGACCAGCAGAATATCGAGCCATCCATCGTTGTCGTAGTCGAGAAATGCGCAACCAGGTCCCATCGTCTCCGGCAGATACTTCGCGCCGTAGGCGCCATTGTCGTGCCGGAAGCGAATACCCGCCTGGTTGGTGATATCCGTTAAGCGAAATCCCGGCGAGGGCGCCGCAAGCGCCGCTAAAAGCAGGTCGCGACGGGTCACGGCAGAGTGGCGAGGCCGTGGCGGATTGCGTGGGTCACAAGCTCGGCCGTGTTGTGAATCTCCAGCGTATCCATGATGTTGGCGCGGTGCACGCCCACAGTATTGACACTCAATCCCAGCTCAGAAGCGATTTCTTTGTTCGACTTCCCGGAAACGATGTGCTGTAAAATTTCGAGCTCGCGCTTGCTGAGTTGTCGTTTGGCTGTGGACGGCTCGGCAACTGCAAGGCGGGAATCCTGGACCCATTCCCCCTTAGCCACGCGCTTTACCGCATCGACGAGTTCCAAATCCAGAGCGCTTTTTAGCAAGTAGCCCGACGCGCCCGCCGCCTTGCTGTTAGCCAGATAGCTTGGCTCGGAGTGCATGCTGAGCATCAGGATGCGCGTATCAGCGCGGTCGCTGAGAATCTGTCGAGCGCAAAGCGCTCCATTCTGAAGCGGCAGCGCGTAGTCTAAAACGACAACATCGGGTTTCAGGCGCCGGGCCTGTTCGACGGCTTCCATTCCATCGGTCGCCTCGCCCACCACGCGAATCTCTGGATCGTCTTCGAGGAGACGCCGAAAGCCGGAGCGCACTAAGGCGTGATCATCCACTAACAAGACTGTTATCTCGGGCATCGGGGTTTTTTCTTAAACGCACTACTGTACCGCCTTCCGGCGCTCCTGTCAGCGAGAACTCGCCTCCAATCAACTCGGCGCGCTCGCGCATCGCCAATAAGCCGATGCCTCGCCCGCTCTGTTCGGCAATGCCGGAACCGCGATCGCGTACTTCCAGCTGGAATCCGTTCCCCCACGTTTCAAATTTTACGGAAACCTCCTCTACACCAGCGTGCTTAGCTACGTTGTTCAAAGCTTCCTGCAGGACGCGAAAGACATGAATTGCCTCCCCCGCGGCCAGCGTTGCGGGCACTGCCGGGCGTTGATATGAAACGCGAATTCCGGTCTGGTGTTCAAAACGAGTCAAATACCACTCGATCGCAGCATCTAAGCCTTGCTCTTCCAGAATCACCGGCTGCAGCGATTGGGAAAGCGATCGTACTTTGTCCAGTGTCTGCTGCGCAATTTGCGCGACTTCGGTAATCTGTGCATGAAACTCGCTCGAAGGAGCACTTCGGCTGGCGCGCCGGAGCATCACCCCGATTGCCGTCAGCACCTGCCCGAACTCATCATGCAAGTCACGCGACACGGATCGTAGCGTGGTCTCTTGCGTGGTGATCAGTTGCCGGGCCAATTCGCTTCGCTGATCGGACAGCTCCGCCAACTGCTCGAACAGGGCCCTGTTGGCGCGGATGATGGCGATACTGGTAAGCAGCACGCCGGCCCCGGCGGCGAAAAGGAAGAGAAAAACATTTCGCTCGATATTCGAATAGATGGTATTCACGCGAACAGCCGCTTTTTCTTCCTCCTCGTTGTTCGCTACCAAGAGTCGCGCGATCAATGCGGCGAGACTGTTGCGCTGCGGCTCAAGCGTGGAAGCGATCATGGCCCGGGCGGCGGGCTCCGACCCTGACTTTGCGCGCTCGAACATCTGATCTACGGATCGCCAGAAATGGGCAAACGTCGAGGACAGGTAAGTGGTTAGTTGGTCGCTGCGGCGCCCTTTGGCGAGCAGCGCCTCGATCCGAAGAGCATCATCCAGATTCTCGCGAATGCGTGTCAATTGGGCGTCCCATCCGATCAGCGGATAACCGTTCCGCCCGTTTTTCATGTCATCCAGGCCGAGCGCGAGCGAGTTCAGATCGCTCTGGATACGGATCAGCTGCAGGGACGCCTTCCGGTTGCGATCGATCAGGTCGGACTGCAGCTGTCGCATCGAATGGACAGAGTGGAGCGTATATCCGGCGGAGGCCGCCATCAATAGCAATGTGACAACCAAGCCGGCGATGAGGCGTGGGGTGGGCGACTTCGGCATTGACAGTCATAGCATGCCAAATGTCTGTCCGCCACGCCCCTCTATCGCCGTTGACGGAGGAGAGTGAAGAGAAGCGAGGGAGGTGCTTACCGCCTGATGCCTCTGCGCTTCAGATCTTCTTCCGTGGGCGAGTATGACGGAGGGTCACTCGCCGGGAAGGATTCTTTTGATTCCTCATCTACGCGCTCATCATCGCGTTTCTTTTGCTCCTTTCGCTCCGTTTCCGGACCGTTTCCGGGAGGGCTATCTTCTGGCGAGCGATCTTTTTCCATATATGTGTTTCTCGATCTGACTATTTGGGTTCTTGCACTTCCAGGTTATTCGTAACGTCGGTCACACCATCGACGCTGGCAGCTACCTTTTCGGCCCAATCTTTTTCTTCATTGGAACGAACTGTGCCGGAGAGTGTAACGACCGATCCTGCTGAGTCCACATTAATGGATGTGAGAGTTCCTAGACGGACATCCGCCGCTAGCTTGGATTTCACAGATGCTGTCAGGCTCGCGTTGCTAACAGTTCGCTCCGTTGTTGCTTCAGTTTGGCGCATGTCTTCGCGAGAGCAACCGGACACCGCCATTACGATTGCGATTCCTGCCACGGCCGGAATTGTTGTCCACTTTTTCATTGAAATCACTCCTCTGCCGTTCTAGATAAGCATTCTACGGTCCAAAACCTACTTTGGTGGCAGACGTGCAGGAATATAGAACAACGATTCCGGGAAATATAGAATGATACGGCGGTACGTGTGCAAGTTGAAGCAAATACGGGGTGGGAAGCTCACGCACGGGGCGTGAAACAACAAAAAAAGCGAAAAACTGTTTTTGTTGTCGAAGACAACACGGGTGATTTGTACCTGCTCCAGGAAGTTCTACGGGAAGCGCATGCCGACTGCGACTACATAATTGCGCAGGATGGCTATACGGCTATCTCGATGATCGAGGACGGGACAGCTGGGACACCGGATGCGATTCTGCTTGATTTGAATCTGCCCCGGCGCACGGGCGTCGAAGTATTGCGTGCCATACGATCGAGTTCCCGGTTGGAACGTGTGCCCGTGATCATACTGACTTCGTCCGATTCCGATGCGGATCGTTTGCGTACCGGATCCTTCGGTATCCGGCGATACATCGTAAAACCTCTTCTCCTGGATGAATTCTTCGCCATCGGCCGGCAACTGGCCGCCATCATAAACGCGCCGCGTCATTGAATGGTGTCCGGTGAAAACGTGGGAAGGAAAACGAAAAGACCGAACCGTCCCCCAACTCCGACTTCACCCATAGGCGGCCGCCGCAACGATCAATCACTTTCGCGCAGATCGCCAATCCTATGCCAGTCCCTGGCGTTCTATGACTAAGGCGGCGAAAGATCCCAAAGATCTTTGGAAAATGTTCTGGATCAATGCCGATACCGTTGTCTTTTACCGAGATCACGTATTCGCTCCATGTTTCTTCGGACTCCACTGAGATTTCCGGGGGCGCCTCGGTGCGATATTTGATCGCGTTTTCAATGAGATTCTGAAACACCAGTGTCAAAAATACAGGGGGGCATCGCACTTTTGGCAGAGGTCCGTGAGTTATACGGGTGTTGGTTTCCGCGATGGCGAGTGCCAGGTTCGCCACCGCAGCCTCGAGAGATTCATTTGCGTCCACAGCCTCGCCCAAGGTCCAATCCTGCTGAGCGACCTCTATGTACGATCTCAGGTCGCGAAGCAACTCGCTCATTCGCTGGGCGCCTTCGACGACACGATCCATCCACGGCCGGCTGTTTTCCGGAAGCTGGTCCTTGAATGACCGCTCCATCAGCTGGGTAAAAACGGCAATCATGCGCAATGGCTCCTGCAGATCGTGCGAAACCGCGTACGCAAACTGGCGTAAGTCTTCGTTTGACGCCTTCAGCGCCTCTTCCCGTCTGCGCCGTTCGGAAACGTCGACCATGCTCCCGATCGCGAGAGTGAGATCTCCGTTTTCCATTTTTCGGACGACAAAACGATCCTGGACGAAGATATACTCACCTGATTTGTGGCGGATGCGGTACTCGCCCTCGCGAATGTCGCCTACTTGGCCGGTTCTGTCGATGAGCGATTGGTATTGATCGACGTCGTCAGGATGGAGGAGGCTTCGCCACCAGCTTTCGGCCGGTTCGGCTTCCTCCGATGTAAATCCGGTCAGTTCTTCGATACCGGTAATCCATTTCACATGCTGCTCGCGAGGCTGCCATTCATAGATTGAAGCTCCCGCGGCCGTCACCGCTGCCTCGAACCGGTGAATAGCCAAGGTCCGTTCGGCTTCAACTGTATGGATCTGCCGCATGGCCAGCAGAGTCAGCGAAACGATGACTGCAAGTCCTGCGACAGCGACAATTACCGATTGCAGGCCTGCGGAATAGAGACCGTATTGAAAGCCAAGCCTGCCTAGCCAATGCAGGGAGAGAAAAGCCACGATGGCAAGTGGTAGGAACTGGCGAACAAGAATGCGCGCTGCTCCACTCCCCATAAATGCATCCCTCACCTCTAAGCTCGACCGCAAGGAAAGGGCCGTTACCGATATAGCGAGCGATGAGATGGCCACGGGAAAGGCTGCCGTGGTGTGTTCCCAAACGTTTGCGGCTAGGGGAACATTGAACAAGCGCTGCAGCAGGGCGATTAGCGACACCAACAGAGCGGAAATGGCCCAGGCGTATGCTCGACCGGGCGTTCGGCTCAGCATGAGAAGCGCGACCCCGGAAAGGGTAATTGCAAGGCTGGTTGCCAGGTGAATAAACCCGCCTTCCGCAGCGGGAGCAAACTGAAACAACTGTGTGGCGAGTTGGATAACGATGGCCAAAAACGCGAGGATTACCAGGCTGTCGATGACCTTGCGCGGGTGAAGAATGCGGGTCGCGACGAACGCCGCGGCTGACATGAGTAGGGCCGCCACTGCTGCTCCACCGGTGAATGCGTCGGAGGCATACCAGGATTTCAGTGAAGCAACTGTGAAAAGCCAACCCGATAACGCCAATCCTCCAATTACAGCTGCAACGATGGCAGTCGCGCGTGCCAATGGCATCAAACATAGTGTAGGCCGGTTGAGTTTAGTGAGTGCAATTCACGAGATTTTGGCTAACCGATTGCTGCGTCCAGATGAGATGGCAGTGTCTTGTACCACGGAGCCGACATGAGAACCATGCGCAGCGCTTGTCTGTATGCCGTTATGGCCGCCGGACTCGCTCAAGAACACGAGCCGGCGCCCCGCGAGACGCCAACTGTCCGGCAGGATGGTCAGGATACTCAGTCGACACCCCAGGGTCCCGCAGCTTCGCCGCTTGCTCCGCCGGTAACGACCGAGTCCCGCGACTGGCCGATTGTTGTCTATGGTGCGGCAGCCCTAGTTGGCGTAGTCATACTGCTGATACTCCGAAAATCCGCCCGATGAAGTGTCCAATGGCGGTAAGTACGCTCTCGAAAGGAAAAAATGTCGCACTTGCATCTCTGCGAAGTGGTCTAGATTACTTTTTTTTCAGCAGCGCTCAGGTTGGCGACTAAAGTGCGAAGACATTCACGTGATGATGTTTCCAAAGTCATCGTTTCAAGTAGACGACGCACTTTCATACTTTCCTCGAAGTTCGATTACTGTCGTCGATAAAAACCAGATCATCTATGGCGTGAATTCTCCGCCACCGGCGCTTTATCTTGTTGTTGACGGCCAAGTAAAGATTTCCCGGGTCAAGGAAGATTCTGAATTTGCGATCAAGCTCTGCCAACCCGAAGAATTCTTTGGATTCGGCGTTTTTAGCCATCGAGGCGGCGAACAGGCGGAAGCCACGCGTGCCACCAGGCTGATGCACTGGCCAACTCCGATGCTGGAGGACCTTTTGGAGCGGCAGCCGCATCTCGCGGTGGTTTTAGTGCAGGAAATGACTTCACGGTACTTTGAGCTTGGGAATCGCTTATTCAGCCTTGCACACGAACCTGTTGCCAAGCGTGTAGCAACAACACTTCTCTCTTTGACCGGTACAAATGACGACCAGCGCGTAGAATTTTCCGGGAGTACGCGCTTACCTCACATGCCTCATAAGCTGCTGGCTCAATATGTGGGAACGTCGCGGGAAATCATTACTCATACGCTGAACAGATTTCGGCGAAATGGCCTGATCGATTATTCACGCCAGGAGATGGTGATTAACCGGGCGGCTCTTACGAACTACTTGGAATAAGCGGTGCGCCGGCTAGCTGGGAAGCGGCTGGTGAATTGCCAGTCGCTCTCGAAGAGTTCTCCTAATCCGGAGCAGCCGCACGCGGATCGTTGTCGGGCAAATTCCCATCGTCCTGGCGATCTCCTCCGTTGTATAGCCTTCGAGGTAGTACCGCGAGAGTAGCGTTCCATCTCGCCCGGGACAGCAACTGAGGACTTTGTGCGCATCAACAATGCTAGGAATGCTCGGAGGAATTTCGGCCTCGCCATCGAAGTCCCCAAATCGTTTCGCGGAACGAACTTCATTTCGGAACATATTCTTGGCGATGCTGTTGATCCAAGCGCCCAGCATATCCGGATTGCGTAGCTGATCTCTATGTTCCCAGCCCTTCACCCAGGCCGCCTGTGCGATCTCTTCTGCTGTTTCCGCGGCGGCGCCGCGGGCAAGCAGGAATCGTCGCGTCATTTGGTAGCCATCGGTGAAGGCATCCTGGAAGTGCGCGCTTTCGTCCGTATGGAATGAGGATTCGATTCCGGCTTCGTTGCGCATCTGAGCGTTGGATAACTGCAATTACCAGTCCAACCATCTTTATGCGAGCATGTTTCGGCAGTCGGCTATGCAATTGCTTCATAAATGGTCTGATCGTTTTTACGACATGCAAGTTCTAGGAGGATACGGTGAAAAAAGATTTCGATATGGATCATGGGGCCCGGCAGGAATTCACCGCGAATGCGGAACAAGAATTGGCCGCCGCGAAAGAAAAACTGCACGAAGGTGTAGAAAAGCTGCGCCATGGCGCGGAAAAGCTGAATAGCGGCTTCGATGATCGGTTCAATGCGGGACGCGAGGTAGTTGCCGACAAGCTCCACAAGGCTGCAGAAGGACTGCAAACCGGGTCGCATCATCTCGCTGAGACGGCGGAGCGCGCGGCGCATCGAATGGAAGCAGGAGCGGATTGTTTGTCGAATTATGACGCTACCGCTTTGCGTGCCGACATGAAAAGCTTTTTGACCCGATATCCTGTGCCAACGCTCGTTGGAACTCTGGCAGCTGGTGTGCTGCTCGGCAGGGCTTTCCGACGTTAAGATCGTTAAGATAATGACGGAGTGTATGAATCTTCGAGCGAGAGGTGTCCCCTGACAGTCGAGCGGGCCACAGTTGTCGCAAGTGGACAACTTAGTTCCGCACGTGCGCTGACCGACAACATCTTCGCGTATCTCCGCCCGGAAGCCTGGTTCGATCGCCCGATACCGGAACGGCATCGCCTGATTTTTTATCGCGGTCACCTCGAAGCATTCGACTGGAATCTGCTTGGCGTAGCAACGTTAGGACGCCTGAACGATGATGCTTCCCTCGATCAGCTCTTTGCGTTCGGCATCGACCCGCCGCCGGGCCAGGTGCCGACGGATCGCGAGAGCGACTGGCCCTCCCGCCAGGCAACGGAAAAGTATGTAGGCCGGACACGTTCTGCGATCGACGAGATCGCCACGGATGTCCCACGCGATGTGCTCGACATGGCGATTGAGCACCGGCTGATGCACGCTGAAACATTGTTCTATTTGTTGCATCAACTGCCATTTGATCGCCGCTGCGTCGATATCGCTTCGCGAGTAACTGGTCTCTCAGGTGAGCTGGCACCGCCCGCAACTTTTGTTCCGTTAAAGGGTGGCGCGGTAACGTTGGGCCGGACGCCGAACGGCGAGTTCGGATGGGATAACGAGTTCCCATCCGTCGAACTTCCTGTTGCTGATTTTGCGATCGGCCGTTTCAAAGTTACCAATGGCCAGTACAAAAAGTTCGTCGATGCCGGCGGACCGGTGCCACCCTTCTGGATCGAACGGAACGGCGAGTGGCATTACCGGGGATTCTTCGAAGAGATGCCGCTGCCGGAAGATTGGCCGGTGTATACAACGCATCAGCAAGCGAGCGCTTTTGCAGCGTGGAGCGGAGCAAAGCTCCCTTCCGAGGCACAATGGCAACTGGCGGCTTTTGGTGCGGCAGACGATCCTCGTCGCTATCCGTGGGGATTCGCGCCCATGAACAGCGGCAACGCCAATGCGAACTTTCTGATGAACGATCTAACCGGCGTTCGATCGACTCCGGGCGGCGATACACCGCGCGGTGTATCGCAGCTCGTAGGAAACGGTTGGGAGTGGACCCGGACAGAGTTCGGGCCTTTTCCCGGTTTCGAGTCTCACCCGTCGTATCCGGGCTATTCGGCCAATTTTTTTGATGGAGAGCATTATGTGGTCAAGGGTGCATCTCCTGCAACAGCGGAGAGGTTGATCCGGCCAACATTTCGAAACTGGTTCCGGGAAACATACCCATATGCATACACTGCTTTCCGATTGGTGAAAGAGTAATGCTCGCATCGACAGCGGCAAGGGGCTGCGAAGAGGATGCATTTGCAAGAGATGTCCGGAAAGGCCTTACGAACCCGCAGAAGACGCTTTCGCCAAAGTATCTTTACGACGCGGTCGGCAGCGCATTATTCGACGCGATCACAGAGTTGGATACCTACGGCTTAACTCGTGCCGACGAACGGCTGCTTGCCGGGCACGCCGCCGACATTGCGGACATGCTCAACT
>CAYTVP010000099.1:0-8375 GCA_964441675.1 uncultured Solibacteraceae bacterium
TTTGTTTGCTCCTCAGTCCGAGTCGGCGCTGGCGCTCTTCTTGCCGGGCTTGCCACCGCCCAGACTCCGGAGAAATTAGCCAGGACACTGCGCACCAAGCCTTCGGTGCCTGTCTGGAGCTCGCTTCGCACATATGCCAAGGCTCACCCCAACGGTACAAACGGCGCGCTGGCGCTGCTGGCCTTGGCTGTCCACGATATCGAGTCGGAGAAGCCGGAACGCGCGATTCCCGTACTGAAGAATCTGGATCGGCGTCTTCCGAAGTTAGACGAATACACCGGATTCTTCCTGGGGCAGGCTTACTTCTACTCGAAGCAATACCAGAAGGCTGCGGAAACGGCGGAGAAGATCCCGGCATCGGCCGTTTTGCCGCAGGCTGCGTCACTGGTGGTGAACTCCTATCTCGAGATCGGTGAGGCCGGCAAGGCGCTCAAGTATGTGCGGTCGAAGTATTCGGCGCTGCCGCAGCCGCAAGGGCAATATTTGTTGGCAACTGCCCTCGAAGGTACTGGGGATTCGGCGGCCGCCGGATTCTCTTACCGGACCGTATATTCGCAGTATCCGAGGACGACAGAAGGGGAACTGGCGCTGGCTTCGATGGAACGTCTGGGTATGTCGCTGAATCCTCGTCAGCGGCTTGATCTGGGTCAGCGGCTGCTCGATTCACGAGACGGAGCTGGTGCGCGCGAGGAGCTGCGGGCGGCATCGAATGAGTTGTCCGGCGAAGAGCGCGATCTTGCCCGACTGCGCTTAGGCGCGGCGATGTTCGCCGCGCGCGACACTCGAGGCGCATTGGCGCACTTGAGCAGTCTGAAATTTAGCGATCCCGAGATGGAGGCGGAGCGGCTGTTCCATATTGTGAGCGCCGCCCGCCGGGTGAAAGATCTCGCCGCGATGGATTCAGCCGCGGCAGCATTGATTGCGGCATCGAAGGCATCCCGGTGGCGGGCTGAGGGCTTGGCATCGGCAGGTAACCAGGGAATTGTCGATGACGATCCAGCCCGGCAAGCGAAATATTTCGCTGCGTGTGCGGATTCCAGTGCGAATTCAACGTTTGTGCCGTACTGCGCCTGGAAGATCGCCTTTGGCGCCTACCATGCCCGTAAGCCGGAAGCGTTTCAGGAATTGCTGAAGCTGGTGGAGCGGCACCCGTCGGCCGTGCAAAGCTCCGCGGCGCTGTATTTCATGGGCCGCTTATCCGAGGGCGCGAAAGACTTTGCGGCGGCGAAATCTTTCTATTTGCGGATCGACCGCAGCTTCTCGAATCATTATTATGCGGTCCTGGCGCGCGACCGGCTGTCGGAGAATTCGTTGCGAGCCGTCTCGGCGTCCCCGGCATTTGACAACCTGGCATTCCGCGACTACCAACCTGATTTTCGTCCGGACGCGGCGCTCCGGAGCTCGGCGGAACGCGCGAGCCTGTTGGCCACGGCGGGCCTGGATGACTACGCCGAACGGGAGCTGCGGTTTTATCAACGCTCCGGCGGAGCGGCTCACCTGGCCGGAATTGAACTGGCTCAGTTAGCTGTTCGACGCGACGAGGTGCATCGCGGCATCCGCTTTATCAAGGGAAGCTATCCCGCCTATGTCAGCCTGGGGCTCGACCGGGCTCCGGAAAAGTTCTGGAAGCTCGCGTTCCCCATTCCCTTTCGCGAGCATTTGGAGCGAAGTGCGCGCGCTCAGAACCTGGATCCCTTTCTGGTGGCTGGTCTGATTCGTCAGGAGAGCGAGTTCGACCCACAGGCCATTTCTCGCGCCAAGGCCCGCGGCCTAATGCAAATCATGCCCGCTACCGGGCGGGAACTGAGCCGGAAGCTGCGGATTCAGCCTTACTCTATGAATCGTTTGTTAGAGCCCCGAGTCAGCTTGCAAATGGGAACTCACCATTTCCGGCATTGGCTGGATGCCGAGAAGGGCCAAATCGAAGTAACTCTCGCTGCTTACAATGCCGGAAAAAGCCGCGCCGACCGCTGGCTGGCGAAGGGAAATTATCGAGAACCCGCGGAGTTTGTCGAATGTATTCCCTTTACAGAAACGAGGGAATATGTTCAAGCTGTACTCCGCAACGCGGATGTTTACCGGCGGCTGTACTCCGGCGCTTCCGCTTCAGTAACCTCGGAAGATGCAGCTACAGGTGACCGCTGATCGGCGGGAGAGATTCCGCAGTACACGAACGGCTGAATTCACCGAATCGGTGATCCGGGAGATGACCCGGCAGGCCATCCAGTTCGATGCCGTCAATCTGGCCCAGGGTTTCCCCGATTTCGCGGCGCCGGATTCGTTGAAGCAGGCTGCCTGTGACGCCATTCAAGCTGATATCAACCAGTATTCGGTGACATGGGGCACGAAGCCGTTCCGGCAGGCGATTGCGCAGAAATACTACGAAACCTATGGTCTGCACTTAGATCCCGATCGCGAGATCACCGTCTGCTGCGGCGCCACCGAGGGGATGATCGCCACACTGATGGCGACTACGAATCCTGGGGATGAAATCATCGTTTTCGAGCCGTTCTACGAAAATTACCATCCGGATACGCTGCTATGCGGCGCCGTCCGGCGGCTGGTGCCGCTCCGCGCGCCGGATTGGACGTTCGATCCGGACGAACTGCGGGCGGCGTTTAGCCCGCGCACCAAGGCGATCATCGTCAACTCCCCCAATAACCCGACCGGAAAGGTGTTTTCCCGCGAGGAACTTGAGCAGATCGGGCGCCTGTGCCAGGAATTTGACGCGCTGGTGGTTACCGATGAAATCTACGAGCACATTCTTTTCGACGGTGCCGAACACATTCCGATGATGACGCTCGAAGGCATGCGCAGCCGTACGGTGCTGATCAACAGCATGTCCAAGACGTACTCGGTCACCGGCTGGCGGGTGGGTTGGGTAATTGCGCCTCCTGACTTGACGGAATCCATCCGAAAAGTGCACGACTTTCTCACCGTCGGAGCGGCTCATCCGCTTCAGCAGGCGGGCGTTCTGGCGTTGACGTCGCCACCGGATTACTACCGGGAACTGGCCCGGCATTATCTTGGACGGCGCGATCTGATGCTCGAGATCTTGCGGGATGCGGGTTTCACTCCCTTCGTGCCCAAGGGTGCTTACTATGTCATGGCGGATATTTCCGGCTTGAACCGGGGAACAGACCTGGAATTCTGTCGTTATTTGGTTGAAAAAGTAGGCGTGGCCGCGGTTCCCGGATCGAGTTTTTTTGTGCAAAAGAGCTCCGGCAATAACTTTGTCCGGTTCTGTTTTTGTAAGAAGTATGAGACTCTGGAAGCAGCGAGGCACAAACTAAGAGTGTTGGCCGCGAGCTGACCGCACTTTCGGAGAGCTCTTATGATACCCGGATTTCTGATCCCAGAGGTAACAGTGCAGGAGGGCGGCGAAGGGCCCGTCCTAGACGTAACTTCTGCAGCCGGTGAAACGCTGCAGCTCACGCTTGGAATTACACGCTCCCTGGAACAGGAGAGCATCGAACTCACAATACTGGGTTCGCCGGATGGCACGAACTGGAATGCGCGTCCGGTCGCCAGTTTTCCCCAGAAGTTCTACTGCGGTACTTATTCGATCTTCGTCGATTTGACGCGTACTCCCGACGTACGCTTTCTCAAGGCATCGTGGAAGCTAAACAGGTGGGGGCGGGGCAGCCTGAAGCCGCTCTTTTCTATTTACCTGTTCGCCGCGGTGCATGTACGCATGGCGCGCCGGGTAGCAGCCGCCGCTACTCAATAGCTTCCTTGGAAGATTCTTCCTGGAAGCCAATCCGGTTGATCAACGACGCAACGCAAGCTGCGCCGAAACCGTTGTCGATGTTCACGACACTTACATTGCTGGCGCAGGAGTTCAACATACTCAGCAGCGACGCCAGTCCGTTGAAGTGCGCTCCATAGCCGACGCTGGTGGGAACGCCTATGATGGGGCACCCTACCAATCCCCCGATAGCCGTGGCCAGAGTCGCCTCCATGCCGGCGACCGCGACAATTACTCTTGCCTGCCTCAGCGAATCGAGAACCGCGAACAACCGGTGGATGCCGGCCACACCGACGTCGGCGAATAATTCGACATAATTACCCATCATTTCCGCGGTAACGGCCGTCTCTTGCGCCACGGGAATATCCGATGTGCCGGCACATACTACCGCAATACGGCCCTTGGGCGGTTTCCTGTCACGCCATACCCGCACGACGCGCGCGAGCGGGAAATATTCTGCGCCGCTGAGATTTTCCTCCAATAGCTTTGCCGCTTCAGGCGAGAGGCGCGTAGCCAGGACGTTCTGGCTGTGAACCAGCAGATTCTGCGCAATGGCCAAAACTTGCTCCGGCGTTTTGCCTTGGCCGAAAATCACTTCCGGCATGCCCTGGCGAAGAGTACGGTGATGGTCCACTTTCGCGAACCCGAGGTCTTCAAAAGGCATGTGACGCATTCGATCCACGGCCTGGTCGATATCCAGGTCGCCGGAGCGCACCCGTTCAAATAGGTTTTTCAGTTGATCTTGATCCATATAACGGCTTAGAAAATAACTGCTTAGAATTCGAGCGCAACTCCCTCGGCGATGCCGAGCCGGTTTGCTTCGCCCCCGCCCAGCTCGAGCACATAGCTGGATCGCTGGCGGCCTCCGTAGCTGGGGCACTCGTTGGCCGGCTTGTCGGCGCACGGCGGTGTATTGGCGGAAATTTCCACCACTCGCCGGCCGGCGTCCAGCCAGATAATGTCCAAAGGAATCTTCACATTGTGCATCCAATACGGATAATTTCCCGTCGAGGGATGGATAAACAACATTCCGCGCTCGGGCTCGATCGCGTCGCGGTACATCATTCCTCGCGCCATGTCGTCCGGGTGCACCATTACCTCGGCCACGATCTCCTGCCCGCCGGGCAGACGAATCAATCGCTCTCCCGGACCCACCTGAGGTGCTCGCGCACAAGAGAGAAGGCACGTGCAAATGATTGCTGCGCCGAGAAGAATCCGCTGCATCCCTTAAGATGGTAGTAGATCTCATGACCGGTGCCGCTGTCCGGCCGATATCCGCGATTCAACAGCTAAGAACGACGCTCGAAATGATCAAGTTCGAGCATTCCGTTTTTGCGCTCCCCTTTGCCTTAACCGGTGCAGCTCTCGCTATCCGCGAAGACCAATTTTCAACAGAGGGGCTGACCTCGAAGCTGCTATGGATTGTGGTGGCGATGGTCGCTGCAAGATCGGCGGCGATGGCGTTTAACCGCGTGCTGGATCACCGGATTGACGCCGCGAATCCGCGCACGGCATCCCGGCACCTCCCCGCTGGCATTCTGTCGCGGCGCTTCGCCTGGGGCTTCGCTGCTGTGGCTTCCGGCATTTTTCTGATTGCGTCGGCAATGCTGGGGCCGCTCTGCCTGGCGCTCTCGCCCATTGCGCTCGCCGTAGTGCTCGGCTATTCGTACGCAAAGCGGTTCACCAGCCTGTCCCACTTGATTTTGGGGTTCGCTCTGGGGATTGCGCCGTCGGCGGCCTGGATTGCGATTCGCGGCTCCTACGACCCTAGGATGCTGTGGCTGACGGCCGCGGTGATGCTTTGGACCGCCGGTTTCGACATCATCTATGCATGCCAGGACGCAGAATATGACCGGCGTGAGGGGCTCTTTAGCATTCCGGCGCGGTTCGGCATCGCTTCTGCCCTGGCGATTTCCCGCATCCTGCATGTTCTGATGGTGGTGTGCCTCGGGGCGCTGGTGTGGGCTTTCCATCTCGGCTGGGCCGCGGCGGCTGGGATTGTTTTGGTGGCGGTGCTGCTGGCATATGAGCAGAGCCTGGTGTCCTCGCGGGACCTCAGCCGCGTGAACGCTGCCTTTTTCACCGTAAACGGCTACGTGAGTGTACTGTTTTCTCTATTTTGGGCCGTCGATATTTTCTGGAGTGGAACGCTTTGAGTTCTTTTCGATTCGTGGATGCCCGCCTGAAACCGATCGCCGAAAAGGTGACCTCCGGCCAGCGGCTGTCGTTTGACGACGGGGTTTTGCTCTACCGCACGGGCGATCTTCTTGGCGTCGGATACCTGGCGAACATGGTACGCGAGCGGATGCATGGCGCCACGACGTGGTTCAATGTCAACCGCCATATCAATCCCACCGATGTTTGTACAGCCTCCTGCCGGCTTTGCGCATTTGGAAAGGGCGTGAAGGACTCGTCCGCCTACACAATGTCGCACGAGGAAGTGTGGCACCGGGCGGCGCAGGGGTGGACAGAGTCGATCACGGAGTTTCACATTGTTGGCGGTCTGCATCCGACGCTGACGCTCGATTGGTATTGCGGCATGCTGCGGGGGCTGAAGGAACGTTTTCCGCAAGTGCATCTCAAAGCGTTCACGATGGTCGAAATCGGATACTTTGCCAAGCGCTCCCGGTTGTCGCCGGAACAGGTACTGATCCAGCTGCGGGATGCCGGGATGGATTCATTGCCGGGCGGCGGCGCGGAAATCTTTCATGACCGTGTGCGGCGGATCATCTGCGATCACAAGCTTACCGGCGACGAGTGGATCGAAACCGCGCGTATCGCGCACCGTCTCGGGCTGCATTCCAACTGCACCATGCTCTACGGCCACATCGAGACCGAAGAGGACCGGATCGACCATCTCTTGCGTCTGCGCGGCCTGCAGGATGAAACAGCCGGATTCCAGACCTTTATTCCACTTGCGTTTCATCCGCAAAACACAGCATTGAGGCACCTCGCGTCCACCAGCGGGTTCGATGATCTTCGCAACATCGCCGTCGCCCGCCTTTTGCTGGACAACATCGCCCATATCAAGGCGTACTGGGTGATGATGACGCCCTCGGTAGCGCAGATTGCCTTGCGCTTCGGAGCCGATGATATCGATGGAACTGTCGTCGAGGAGAAGATCTACCACGATGCCGGCGCCACAACCGAACAAGGATTGCGCCGGCAGGAATTGCTGCGGCTGATCCGTCTCGCCGGCCGCGAGCCGCAGGAGCGCGATACCCTGTATCGCCCGGTAGAGCGCGCCGAGAACGCCTTTACAGTGTTGGTGTAGCGATGCGTGCTGTTCTGGCTCTGATGCTTGTTTTGGCTGCCTTGAACGGCCAGACTACGAAGAAACGCTCACGTCGCGCTGCCCCGCCCAAAGCCTCGCAGCCCGCTCCGCCGCCGACTGCCGAGAACTACGAACTACGCACGTTTCCCATTGCCACTCTCGACGTCGAGGGTAATTCTCTCTACACGACGAAAGCGATTCTTGCGGTGGCGGGATTGAAAACCGGCGAAATGGTGGAGCGGGAACGGTTCGAAGCCGCCCGGGAACGTTTGTTGGCGACGGGGGCGTTCGACAGCGTCGGCTACCGGTACTTCACCGCGTCCGATGGTGAAAGCTACGAGGCGGTTTTCCAGGTTGCGGAAGCGAGACCCGTCTATCCGGCCAGATTCGAGGACTTAGGCGTACCATCCGCCGAAATCGAGAATTGGCTGAAGCAGAAAGATCCCTTGTACACGCAGAAAGTGCCGCCTACCAAAACCAGGCTGGAAAACTGGGGAAAACTGATACAGGAGCTGGCTGCCCAGAAGGGAAAAGAAACGGTCTCCATCACCGCCAAAGTGGAAGGCGATTCGCCTGAAAGGCTGGAGATGGTTTTCCGGCCGGCCGGGGGTGGTCCTGTCATCGCCGATGTCGAGTTCGTCGGGAATAAAGCGATTCCGAATTCGGAGTTGAAGCCGGCAATCAACCGGGTCGCGGTGGGCATTCCATTCAACGAGAGCCGTGTTCGTCAATTGCTGAAAACTTCGGTGAAGCCGATCTACGAAGCTCGGGGGAGGCTGGAAGCCGAGTTCACCCGGATTGTGGTGGAGCCGGCGGAGAATATCAAGGGCGTGTACGTGCGGGTGGCTGTCGACGAGGGCGAGGTTTTCCGCATGGGCCAGTTGGAGTTACAGGGGCCGCCGGGACTACCGCAAAATCAGCTTCTCGAAGCAGCCGACACGCGCGAGGGCGATATCGTCAACATGACCCAGCTCAAAGACGGAGTCGAAAGAATGCGGCTCTATCTGCGGCGGCAGGGATATCTGATGGCAGTTGTGACCCCGGAGCAGCGGCCGGACCAAGCCAAGAAGGTCCTGAACGTTTTGATCAGTATCGATCCGGGAGCGTTGTACGCCTTCCGATCGCTGAAGATCGAAGGATTGGATTTGGAGGGCGAACCGGTGGTCCGCAAAATGTGGGGCTTAGAAGGTGGGAAACCCTACAATCCGGAATACCCGGACCGTTTCCTCAAGAACGTCGAGGAGCAAGGAATTTTCGACAATCTCGGGAAGACTGCATTCCGGGAGTCCATCGATGAGGCGAATAAATCTGTGGACGTGGCGCTGTTATTCGGCCCGGCGGCCAAAACGCAGT